>NZ_JBNGHF010000086.1:0-12060 GCF_050611805.1 Methylotuvimicrobium sp. | reverse complement strand
ACTGCTAACTGCTAACTGCTAACTGCTAACTGCTAACTGCTAACTGCTAACTGCTCAAAACATGAAACCCAGCTCATTCATCGACATTTCGATTCCCGCTCAGCGTTTAGTACTTGTAGATGAAGGGCGGGTTATAAAGTCTTATCCCGTTTCCACGGCAAAAAACGGCCTCGGCGAATTGAGGGGTAGCGAATGTACGCCGCGCGGCTGGCATAAGATTCGCGCGAAAATCGGCGTGGGTCTCCCGATATATTCGGTTTTCAAAGCGCGAAGGCCGACCGGCGAAATCTATTCGCCGGACTTAGCCGAGCAATTTCCGGAACGCGATTGGATTTTGACTCGAATTCTCTGGTTGGGCGGCCTCGAGCCCGGAAAAAACCGCTACGGTTCAGTCGATACGGCCTGGCGTTATATTTACATTCACGGTTGCCCCGACGAACTGATGAACGGCAAGCCCGAATCACACGGCTGCATTCGTATGATCAATGCCGATTTGCTCGATTTATTTGAGCGCGTTGCGATCAATACCGAAGTTTATATTCATGAATAAATTATTAGATTGAGATGCCTAGAATCGTTTTAGGAATCGAATACGACGGCAGCGCTTTTTTCGGTTGGCAATGGCAAACCGCGCGGAGAACCGTACAATCCGAGCTGGAAACCGCGCTGTCTAAAATCGCCGACGAGCCGATCACGGTAATTTGCGCGGGGCGTACCGACGCAGGCGTGCATGCGCTTGAACAGGTCGTGCATTTCGACACGCAAGCCGAGCGATCTATGTACGGATGGATGATGGGCGGAAATACTCATTTGCCCGATGACATTAGGATCGTTTGGGCGCAACAGGCGGTTTTCGATTTTCATGCCCGTTATAGCGCTATTGCTCGGTTTTATCGCTATGTCATTTTGAACAGGCCGATGAAATCGGCTTTGCTGCGCAAACAAGTCACATGGTGCTATCAGCCGCTTGATGCAGATAAAATGCATCGAGCGGCACAATATTTGATTGGCGACCATGATTTTTCGTCGTTTAGAGCGCAAGGTTGTCAATCCAAAAGTCCTCGCCGCATGATGCATTTTATCGATGTTTACCGCAAACAGGAAAAGGTCATTATGGATATTTCGGCCAATGCATTTTTGCACCACATGGTCAGAAACATTGCCGGCGTATTGATGGAAATAGGTATGGATAAACAGCCGGTCGATTGGACGCAAGAGTTATTGCTGATCAAGGATCGTAATCAAGGCGGAATCACAGCGGCGCCCGACGGCTTGTATTTAGGCGGCGTTTATTATCCGGAACATTACGGAATTACTAAGCAGCCGGTATTCGATAAACTGCCGCCCGATGCGAAACGTTTTGATGATCGTCCGAAGGCTTAAAGTTTAGCTCTTTCAGTGATGACCTATACAAATCCTTCTCGGACACCCCCTGCGTCTCCTCGGGCCCTACCGAAATTAGATAAATGCGCTTGTCCTGGTATCGGTTCCATTTGCGTTTCTTAAATACCCTAGGATGTTATAAAATTACTATCTTGTTCATCGGCATTCGATGCTGTGCTCTCAAACGTTGCGGAATCTTGGATGACTCCGAGCGGTTAATTCCCTTCCTCTACTAAATGTCGATATCTAAAATCATCAATCAATCACTTCCTTATTTCGAAGATAGTGCTCGCTTGTTCGCACCGTTTTCCGGTAAACCTTGGGCGGTGTTTTTGGATAGCGGATACCCGGTTAGTCGCCAAGGCTGTTTCGATATCATGGCCGCCGATCCGGTTTGCACCTTAGTCACACATGGAAATGTCACCAAGATCAAACGGGGTGTTGTTGTCAGCGAATCGACCGACGATCCTTTTGAATTAGTCAAAAAACAATTACTACCGAAACGGCCGGGATTCGACGATTTGCCGTTTAATGGCGGCGCTATCGGTTATTTTTCCTACGATTTGGCTCGCCGCTTGGAAAAAATGCCTGTCATAGCGCGAGATGCCGAAAATATTGCCGAAATGGCGGTCGGTATTTACGAATGGGCTGTGATTGTCGATCATCAACTGCGCCGTAGCCGCTTGGTCGGTTACCTCGACGAGGCGCAATTGGCGAATTTAACGAAATTGTTTAGCCGATTGCCGGAAGAGGGGATGCAAAATGGATTTTATGTTACAGGGCCTGTTGAAGCTAACTTCGATCAGGCGGACTATGCCGAAGCCTTTAGCCGTATCAAAAAATATTTGAAAGATGGCGATTGTTACCAAGTCAATCTTGCCCAGCGTTTCTGTGCACCATGCCATGGTGATCCTTGGGCGGCTTATTTGAAACTGCGAAAATTAAATTCGGCGCCGTTTAGCGCATATATGAATACGCCGGAGGCATCCGTGTTGAGTTCCTCGCCGGAGCGTTTTTTAAAGCTTCGTGACGGCTTTGTCGAAACCAAGCCGATCAAAGGAACGCGCCCGAGGAAATCGAGTCACGCCGACGACCTCGATCAAATCAGTCAGTTGGAAAGCAGCAAGAAAGATCGTGCCGAAAATGTCATGATCGTCGACTTATTGCGTAACGATATCAGTAAGAATTGCAAAAATGGTTCCGTTAAAGTTCCCCGTTTATTCGATATCGAAAGTTATGCGACCGTGCATCACTTGGTTAGCACGATCACCGGCGAATTGGCGGAAGGCCGGCATGGCTTGGATTTGCTGAGAAGCTGTTTTCCCGGAGGTTCGATTACCGGTGCGCCAAAAATCAGAGCAATGCAGATCATCGAAGAATTGGAGCCACATCGGCGAGGTGTTTATTGCGGTGCGATCGGCTATATGGGTTTCGACGGCAATATGGATACCAATATCGCGATCAGAACCTTAGTGCATTCAGATGGTAGGATTCGTTTTTGGGCTGGCGGCGGTATCGTGAACGACTCGGTGATGGAAGAGGAATACCAGGAGTGCTTCGACAAAGCCTCGGCGATGATATCGGTTTTGAGTCAGCTAACGGTTGTATGAAAACCGGCTTGCGGGTCATAAAGTTCGGCGGTAGTCTTGAGCGTGGTGGAACTTTAAAATCGTGCTTGGACAAAGCGGCAGCTTTCTACCGGGAAGGCAGTGTTTGGGTTCCCGGCGGCGGCGATTTTGCCGAACAAGTACGGAAGGCTCAACAGCGTTGGCGCTTCGATGATATTACCGCGCACGAAATGGCCCTTTTGGCGATGCAGCAGATGGCCTTGCTGATGCATTCGATGCATCGCGATTGTGTATTGGCTGGCTCGATTGCCGATATTGTTCGGCAGCTCGACCTAGGAAAACCGATCATTTGGTCACCCGATGTCAATGAACTGAACCAAGCCGGTGTTCCCGCTAGCTGGGATGTGACTTCCGACAGCCTTGCCGCTTGGCTTGCAGTTACGCTCGTCGCCGATGAATTAATTTTGATCAAATCGGCTGAAATTTCGCAAACCGCTGACCTAAATAATCTTGTGGAATTAGGTTTTGTCGACTGGGCATTTCCCGGATTTACCGAAAATGCCCGATTTAAAATAAGCGTCGTTAATAAAGATGAATTCTAATGGCAGATAACAATTTAACCCGAAAAACGCTCAATTCGGTCGGACGTTTAGTGAGCAAGATAGCCCGTCAAGCCTATTATCAGGCCAAGGAGTCGATGGGGCACCCGAAGCGAGATATGGTGGTGAGGCATGTCGAACAAGCCTGCGGTAGCTTGCAAGAAACCAAAATTCATTTCGAAAACGCTCTGGAGCGATTTAAAACGATTGTCGTCGTTGACGATTCGACGCTAGAAAACAAATATCGTTTATTACAACAACAATACGATTTTTGTAAGGCGAAGTCGGATGAGCTCGGTTGTCGCATTCGCGCGATCGAAGAAGTCACTGGTGCGTTGTTTGCAGAATGGGAAGATGAACTCGACGAGTATACTAATCGCTCGTTGAAGACCAAAAGTCGACAGCAATTAAGACAATCCCAGCAGCATTACGCTAAATTAATCAAAACGATGCACAGAGCCGAAAGTAAAATCAGCCCGGTATTGGCGGCGTTCAAGGATCAGGTATTGTTTTTGAAGCATAATCTCAATGCACAAGCGATTGCCGCGATTGAGCATGAGTTCATAGAAATCAGCATGGATATGACGCAGTTGGTTCAGGCGATGGAGCAGACCATTTTCGAAGCGAATCGCTTTATCGCCGGTTTGGTCGAGCAAAAAGCCTTACCTGCGGCTTAATATACGGTCATTAAATGTAACTTCAGTTCCCCGGCAATTATCGTTCTCACGCTAGAGCGCTCATCGTTATTCATAAATTGTAGGGTACGCTGCGCGTACCAAATCCGTGCCCTAGCGGTTCGGTTGGCACATGAACATCGCGGGGTTACCATGGTACGCACAGCGTACCCTACGAAAATCGTCTAGCGTTAAGAGAGGGACCGAATACCCCGGTGCCTCCTTAGGCACTGCCGAAATTTGAGGTGCGAAGGTACATAAGCTGCAAGGGCGGATCCGTGGTACGAAACCGCCCCGCTTGTGTTCGTGTCCGGCCTTTTACAATTTGTAAAGTACGTCGTTGGCTTTATCCCTTTTATCGGGTTTAATGTGTCGGTCTTGTTCGCGGCGTTCCCTTGCATATTTGTCGATCATTTCTTCCCAGGAACTGTATTGCTGGTATTCTCTAAAGCCTTGGTTTTTACGTTGCTGGTAAATTTCTCGGCCTGTTTCGATGATTTCGTCCGGGTTTTTGCCGTCGACTTGAGACAAAAACTCTTTGGTGTCTTTGTAAGCGTCACGAATGGTCCAGAACGAGATTTCGAATTCAATTCGTTTTTCCGGGGGCAAGCGTTCCTTTAGCATTTTAACCGACCGGTAAGCCGTGCTACTGCTTCGCCCGTTAATCTGTTCCGATCTACCGCAAGCGGTTAGCGATAAAGTCAATACGGAGAGCAAAAGGGCTGATAGAATCCTCATAGGGTTAACCTCAATCGTTATAGTGTCTGGTGTACTATTCTTATAATAATGTTAATTAGCTAATTAATTTTTCGGAAATACCATTTTCCTGTTCGGTGTCCGGCGTAAAGTCGAACGCTCGAATTACTTGGCGATTATAAACCTAAGCCACATCAATATGCTGGAATTTATTCAATTACTAAAGCAACGCTATCAAACGGTTTCTTCGCATACCGCAAGCGATGCGGTGAAGGCAGTGTATCAGCAACGCATCGATCGGCAAATATTGGCCGAAGCATCGATTCGCAAGGCCGATATGCATAAACGCTTTACTTTTCAACCGTTGCAAGTGGCCGTAGTCGGCCCCACGCAAGCCGGAAAAAGTACCTTGGTCAATCTATTGCTGAACAGCTCTCAGGCTGGTGTGAGTCCATTGGCCGGCTTTACCGTGCATGCGCAAGGTTTTTGTAATGCGGTCAAACTTGAAGACTGTGAAAGCGTACAGCATTTCTTTGGACGTTTTCAACAAGTGCGCCAAGACGAATTACGTAAGGACAGGCTCGAATGTTATGCCTTGACCGAGAATATAGGAGCATCCGATTTATTGCCCGAGTGCTTAGTTTGGGATACCCCCGATTTCGATTCGATCGGCGCGATTGGTTACAGCGAGGCGTTAATGCGTTCGATTGCATTGGCCGATATCGTGATTTTGGTCGTCAGCAAAGAGAAATATGCCGACCAATCGGTATGGGAGCTGATGAGTTCGATTGAAACATTGCGTCAACCGACCTTGATATGCGTGAATAAATTGGCCGAAGGTAGCGAGCATATCGTAATCCGTTCATTAACCGAAAAATGGCGACAATCGAGAAGCGACGATTGCCCGACTATCGTGCCGTTATTCTATCAAAAACAAACCGCACCGACATGGCCGGAAAACGAGCGGTCCGCGGTCCGGAAATTGTTTCGTCAAGTCAATCGCCGCCGTAACAATGAGGTGGTTCAAGAGTTTCTGCTTAAGCACTGGCAGGAATGGCTGGAGCCTGTTCGCGCGGAACACATGGCGCTGCAAGAATGGCGAAGCCTTGTCGATGCTTCGATTAAACAGTCGTTAACGCAGTATCAGAACGATTACTTGAATCATCCTCGTTATTATGAAACTTTTCAAAGCGCCTTGGCGAAATTATTGAGTTTATTGGAGATTCCCGGGTTTGCAAGAGTTTTGGTGGGTACTCGCAAGGCCCTAACCTGGCCGATTAGGCAAGTCATGAAAATAGGAATGAAGAGGTCTCGTATTACCGACAGCAGTCATGAGGTCGCTTTATTGAATCATCTGGCAGAACATTTATTGATTCGCATCATGGATGCCTTGCTGGAAAAAACAGAGCAAAATGGCGATAGCGCTTGGTGGCGGGGTGGTATCGGACTGTTGCGCAATCGGCGGCATGCGTTATTGGCAGAATTCAACGATGCCGTGCTGCGTTATCATAATGATTTTCAGCAGGAAGTCGAAAGCGCGGCCTTCCGGCTCTACGCAAAATTACAGGAACAGCCCTATGTATTGAACGGTCTCAGAGCCACCCGCGCGACTACCGATGCGGCGGCCGTTGCCATTTCTCTTCAGGCCGGCGGATTGGGTTTGCATGATTTAATCATAGCCCCGGCGATGTTATCGGTAACTTCGTTTTTGACCGAGAGCGCGATGGGGAGTTATTTGAATAAGGTCGAAGCGGAACTCAAGCAACGGCAATTGCAAATTGTCAGGCAAAAACTTTATATCGAATGTCTTCGAGAGGCCTTGTTCAAATTGCCCGAGCAATTGTCCTCGGACAGCTATTTCAATATTACCCCGGAGCAATTAGAACAAGCCGAGCAGCAACTCAAGAATAAAAAACATGGATTACGATTACTCTGATTTAGTCGCAAACACCAAACGTTGGGCCGAACGAGCAGTAGCGGCCGGATGGATAGACCAACATACGGCGAGACAGCTCGAGGCGATCGACTCGAGAACGCCGGAGTCGCTGATCGACCGTTCGTCATCCCGGCCCTTGATCGTTGCATTCATGGGAGGGACCGGTGTCGGCAAGAGCACATTGTTGAATCGTTTAGCCGGCCAATCGATCGCAAAAACCGGCGTAGAGCGTCCGACGTCGCGAGAGGTGACGATGTACCGCCATCGAGCGGTGCATTTATCGAAACTGCCGGAAAACCTACCGTTCGATGAAATCCGTCAGGCCGAGCACGATGACGAAACGAATAAAAATGTTATCTGGATCGATATGCCCGATTTCGATAGTACAGCCTTGCACAATCAAGAAATCGTGCTGCAATGGCTGCCGCATATCGATGTGTTGATTTATGTCGTCAGTCCCGAACGATACCGGGATAACAAGGCTTGGCGTTTATTGCTGGCCGAAGGCGGGCGTCATGCTTGGCTGTTTGTGATGAATCAATGGGATCGCGGGGAGGCGGTGCAATACGACGACTTTAAAGAGCAGTTAAGCGTGGCCGGATTTGATGCCCCGATTATTTTCAAGACTGCCTGCGGCGAGCCCGATTTCCCCGACGAATTTGAAAACTTGGCTGAGACGATTGCGACACTTGCGACCGAAACCACAGTCAAGCAATTAGAATCTCGAAACACTCAGGCTCGAAAGGATGCATTGAAAATGAGTTTGGTCGATTGCTTGAAACATGTCGGCAACGACCAGGATTATCGAAAGCTGTCCGAGCTCTGGCGCCGGAGCTGGCAGGACACCGGTCGAACCTTACAGCAAGGATTCGAATGGCCGCTTCGACAATTGGCCTGCTATTATGCAGAACATGATAAAGCATCGAAACAGCAACAAAGCGAGTTATGGGACGCGTGGGTGCAAAGCCGTTATGAAGATGCGCTCGACGACCTCATTCTTCAAGCCGATGCCAACGGCTTGGCGACAGCCGCGCTAAAACGCGAATTATTGCAATTACGCGGCAAGGCCGAAAAAATCATGTATGACCAAACCGAACTCGCGGTTAGGCATGCCTTGGCCAATCCTGGGCATGCCGCGCATCGTGCTTTTTTAAAAGGCATGCGGTTTTGCGAAATCGTACTGCCGCTCGGCGCGATGAGTTTTGTCGGTTACCAGGTTTTTTCCGGTTATTATCATAGCAGTTTGGATTACCGCAACTATTTGGGGGCGAACTTTGCGATTCATAGCAGCTTGTTTGTAGGCCTCAGTTGGCTGATTCCGTTTTTTATCTTGAAGAAACTCAAGCCCTCGCTCGAAAAAGCCGCATTGAAAGGTTTAAAAAAAGGTGTGGCAATAGCGCTGATACAAATCGAAGCGGAAATCGTCAATGCCATCGAGAGGCTTTGTCAGCAACGTAGCGAAATTGCGGCAGAAGCCGAGCAGATAATACGACAATGCGAGAGTAGCCAAGGAAGTATCGAAACGATACGAAGTGATAGTCGTTTAGCTAGAATGTTGGTTGATTGATAAGGTGAAAGGTGAAAGGTGAAAGGTGAAAGGTGAAAGGTGAAAGGTGAAAACGGCGCTTGACAAGTAGTTGAAATCACGAATCATTTCACTATTCACCCAAACCTATCCAAAATTAAATTTAAATTTAAGGAACTGTCGGTCATTAAGAAGGTCTTTATAAGCGAACGATGCAAAAATGGAAAGATGAAAGTTCAAAGTGCGATAATAAATTAACATTTGCTAATGCTGAATTTAATTGTTAATATCGCGCAACACTAAGGGGGCGACATGGCTTCGACGTGGGTAGCAAAACCTTGAGTGCATGCCGAGCACAGTACAGCTCGTAAAACCTACTGAAATAAAGTATTCGCAAACGACGAAAACTACTCAATGGCTTTGGCTGCATAAAAACAGCCACCATTCCTCTGACTATCTGTGCTTATGCGGGTAGGATCTTCGGATCACTCAGGGGTCACAGCACATAAGATCGTGCCGATGCCTGTCCGGAGCTGACGCACTAAATCCTAACGGAATCGCCGACGGTTTTCTTGGCCTGACGGGTAGCCGGCGGTTAAATCAAAAGTGCAGGATAAGCATGTAGAGCTTGTGGCGGAGTGCTTGCGGACGCGGGTTCAATCCCCGCCGCCTCCACCAAATTAAAAAAGGTGAACTGATCTCAGTTCACCTTTTTTTATGCCTGTGTCCCGCGCTACAGGCCTTATGTGGGAAGGGGTTGCGAACTTCGTCGCATTGGTAATCGTGGACTTTCACCGGCAATTCTTCTCTGAATGGCCAAATACTCTCAGTGCCTCTCCCTATCACACCAGGCCCAAGTCCATGAGCTGAGAGTCCTTTAAAATTAGTGGCTTATTTTCGGGCTCAGCGAAGGAGTTTGATGGATAAATTAGGTAGGCGAAGGAAGCAATCTCATCAGAGCTTAAAATGATTGTAGTCATCAAATTGACACGCACCTTCATATCAATTACAAATAAATACTACTAAATAGTTATATGTAGCCCGAATCGGTTAGCAGCACCTTTGGCAATCCAGTAACCGGCTCAGCAGTTTTAGAGAATGAATGTTTTAGCCCATAGATAACAGGGAGCCGAATGTCGCCCACTTCCAAAAACACGGCACAAAACATCGAAGAACAGTTGGCGGCAGTAAACCAGTCTCAGCGGTAGCGTCTCGTCTATTCCACATAGACTTCAAGCTCTACTTCTTGGGCTCAGTAAACCGCACTGATCTGGTATCACGTTTTGGCATCAAGGAAGCAGCCGCCTCTCGTGACCTATCACTTTATAAAGAGCTCGCCCCAAAAAACATCGAATACGACACCAAGGCCTAGACCTACATCGGTGAACCTGACTACGTTGGTGCCGGATATCGTCGAGGCCATTCTGGATGACTGTTTGCCGCCCAACATCACTCTGTTTGACCTGGCGGTGGATCCGCCAAGGCTGTGGTCGGAGCAGCGGGTAAAATACATGATTTGAAATGTCATGATTGTTAAACCCAGGGTTTAACAATCATGACATTTTCAAACTCTATTTGATTCGAAAGTCCTCGTGTAAATTACTCCAATGGTCCTTTAATTTCAGCTTGTGCGCCTCATTTATTGGGAGATCTTTGATTGCCTCTCGCCAAAGATTTCGAGCCTTCTCCATGACATCATCCAAGTGGGGTTTAATTACTCTCCATGGAATCTCGGCACGATTAGCCCATGACTGAAAGTTTGCCAAGGATACGTCATACCACTCTTTAGTCTTGCCTAAATTCAGTGCGAAATGTCGTTCACCGTCGATATATACGCTCGTGGTAACAATATCGTATGCGGGTGAAAGCCTTGGCGTGATTTTATCTGAATAAATCAAACTCCAATTTTTTAGATGTGCATCTCCATTTGCGAGAAGAATGTTGACAAGCAATCGCCTAGCGAATTGTTGTGCATCGGCCAAACCATCACCAGAAAAACCGTAAATAATTCGGCCTATTTGCTCGTAGTTTGCCGAGTTGTATTTTTCATGGGCGTATTTAACCAGCACCTGGGCAAAGTCTTCCATGTGGATGCGCGCATCATTATCGCGATCAAAGCGTTTGATTGCGAAGGCTAGCTTTTCATCGGGCAGATTTATCTGCGGAAGATTATCGAGTTTATTTAGCTCAACCAGCTTAATTTCCGGAATGTCCACTCCGACCAATTCCGCAAGTTTCATTGCGGTATATTCGTTTACCGGCACATCTTTATGTTTGGTAGAAGGCGTTTTTACAATCCAATCGCCCAAGACATCGCCTTTGGAAAGGTTGTAACGTCCGTCCTTTTCCTTCATGGAAAATTTCATCTGAACGCCGGCTAATGAAAATTTGTTTTCCGGTGATACTTTGTCAAACTTTATTGCTCGAGCTTTGCCGTGAGTCTTGAGAATACTATCTGGAACATCATCTGGTTCCATCGGCTCGGCCACCAAGGCGCCAGGCAGGTCAGCACCTAAATATGAAAGAATATGGAACTCGTTGTCGACATGAACTTTGAGTCCTTGAGCAATCAACTCTCTCAGTGATCCCTCCGGAAGTAAATTGGACAATGTAGGGTGCAGCCTTTGGCTTCTTGCCCATGGTTCCGCCATTATTTTTTCAGAACGAGGAAACGCTGGGTGGGTAATCAAGCTAAAGGTAGGACGGCCTACATCACTCTTAAATTCCTCGGCAAAGCTCAGTACATTTCTACCGCCTTGAAAGCCAGCCAAATAGCCAACCAGCCTGTCGTGCAGGCTCAACTTGATTACGTTTATCTCATCGACTTGGGCTTCGCTCATGAATCATCCCCCAGCAAGTCCTGCCATGGATCATCTGAAAGACTTTTCTTTGCCTCTTCTTTTGCAGTTTTTGTCGCCTGGGACATATGCTCCTTACCTAGCTCGGAACTCTCCTGTTCAAGCAGCGCTATGACAGCGCCAAGCTTTTCCTTTGGTATGAGCATAAGTTCGCTATTCAAGCCCTTCGCTATCAACTCCAAGGTGTCTAGCCTAGGGTTTCCTTTTGATTCCAGGCGCTGATATTGCTGACGAGATACGCCTACACGCAACATCATGTCGTTCTGCTTGAGGCCGAGTGTCAGTCGCCGTTGTTTTATCTGGTGGAGTAAAGAATTCATCTTAGTAAACACATATGTTGCTTTCACGATGGATGGCAACATATTAGTTGCTTTCATCTCTAAAGGCAACTTATCCGTTGCTTTTGAGGGGTGCCACACCAGCAGCATAAAAGGCAGCATATATATTGCCTTTTGGCCGTAGCGCTCTCGTTGTCGAACAGTCGAGTAAGCCGCCGATTCCCAAAATGAACGGAACTTTGTAGCCGAACTCGGCATCCGTGATGAAGTAGTGGTCAACGCCAAACTGCCGAAAGGCTTTTTCATGTCGACGCCGGTCGGTGACTACAATCCGAATTGGATGATCGCGCATTCGAAGATTGAATGCGCCCGCATGTTTTTCGAGCGACTTAATCATATAGTGTTCGCACATCAAATTTCGGTTTTTTATCCCCTTATCCAGGGCAAACGCATTAAAACACTATAGAAAATCAAATAGTTAAAATATTCTTTTTTCCTGGTTAACTATAAGATTTAGTTTGAAACCTAAATAAGGCTTTGTGT
>NZ_JBNGHF010000085.1:0-12343 GCF_050611805.1 Methylotuvimicrobium sp. | reverse complement strand
GAGCTTCCTGAACAGGTTACCCAAGCTGGAGCTTGGGTAACAGCATATTTTAGTTATTGCGACTACGACTGGCCACTGCTTGGATACTTGGCTTCGGCAAGCTGAAGCATCTTGCTAATCAGGAAAAACAATGAGTTATTTTGTTTTTATGCGGAAAGGTAAGTTTTTTTAATCAAGGACTTGAAAAAATGTGAAATCGATCATATTATCCCAGCAAAGCAGTCAAGAAATACTCGTCCGACACGCCCATAAGCCTGTCGATAATTATTGCCAAATTAGAGGTTAGTCCGGTCAAAACTTAATTTTCACCGTAAATTAGTTATTTAGGGGGGCGTATGGACATTACACATCAAAGTGAAATCAGACGCGACAATTTTCCTATCTTCCTGTTCGCGTTGACGTTATTTAGCAGTGCTTCTTTAATGTTTGTTTTACAACCAATGTTTGGGAAAGCGCTTTTGCCTTTATTAGGCGGCTCTGCATCCGTATGGAATACCTGTATGGTGTTTTATCAGAGCATCCTTTTTCTGGGTTATCTTTATGCCCATTTTCTCTCAACTCGCTTTGGTTATCGAAAGCATCTTGCCATCCACCTTTCGATACTGCTTATCAGTCTTTATTTCCTTCCGGTAAGTATCCCTGAGGGCAGCAGGCCGCCCAGTTCGGAAAATCCCAGTATTTGGTTGTTGTCGACTCTATTTGTGTCGATAGGCTTGCCGTTTTTCTTGTTGTCCACTAACTCACCATTATTGCAAAAGTGGTTTTCAAAAATCGGCCATCAGACCAGTAACGACCCTTATTATCTTTCGATTGCCAGTAATGCCGGCAGCTTGATCGCGTTATTGAGCTATCCTTTTTTACTGGAGCCCGCTATCGGTATTACCCAGCAACAGCAATATTGGAGTGCGGGTTTTCTTGTGCTGATAGGCTTGATTTCTTTGTGTATGCTAGTTCTGAAACAGCAGCACTTTCAGCCTGCAGTCAATAATAAGGCATCAAGTGTTAATCTAGTCGAAAAGCCTGAGCTGAAATTACAAATTCAATGGTTATTATTGGCGTTTGTGCCTTCCAGTTTGTTATTGGGCACGACTAATTTCATCAGCATCGATATCGCCACGGTGCCGTTGTTATGGGTTATTCCTTTAGCCTTGTATTTGTTCTCATTTATTTTGGTATTTTCCGGCTACGGCGCCGCTATTCATAAGAAAGTATTATTGATACAGCCCTGGCTGGTTGCACCCTTTTTGATTTACTACTTTTCGAATCAAAAACTGGCTTCTTTTTCAGTTGAATTATTGATTCATTTATTAGTTTTCTTTATATCCATCATGGTATGTCATGGGGAGTTAGCTAAGAAACGCCCCTCGACAAACTATCTCACTCAATATTATTTAATCATGTCTTTCGGCGGGATGCTCGGAGGTATTTTTAACAGCTTTATCGCGCCGTTTATATTCAGCTCGATTTACGAATATCCACTGATGATTGTTTGCGCATTGTTGTTGAACCCAATCAATGGCATTGGTCAGTATGTTAAGGAACATTTGGCGAAAATTATTTTTAGCGCTTACTTCATTACGTTTGCGGTCATTTTATCGATCAGTGTCAAACAACTGGACGATGCATTTCTCATTAGTTTTGCGATCATTGCTTTAATGGGCGCAGCCTACTTTCTATTTAAAAAAAATTCTTTGTATTTTCCTTTGGTTGGACTGTTGGTGCTGTCCTGTGCGGCGCCGGAAAAACATCAAGGCGGAGACCAGCTCTTGCATCAAAGCCGAAATTTTTATGGCGTATTGTCGGTCAAGAAAATTTCGGATCTCAATGTCGACAACAATACGCACACATTGCATGAAATTTATAGCGGTACAACCCGGCATGGCTTGCAGTTGTTGAACGATGTCAATCGACAATGCACACCGAACGGCTATTACAGTCCGCAAGGGCCTTTGGGTTCCATTTTTGCGAATTACAACAACCAAAACAACGCTTGGCGGATCGGCGTTGTCGGTCTTGGAGCTGGAGAAATGGCCGGTTACGCCAAAACTTCTCAACACTGGACATTTTTCGAACTCGATCCGGCCGTTGTGCAGATCGCAACGAATCCAGAGTATTTTACTTATTTAACGGATTGTATCAGCGGTTACGATATTCAAGTCGGAGACGCCAGAATCACATTGGAAAATCAACCAAATCCTTTTGATTTATTGGTTATCGACGCGTTTACATCGGATTCGATACCGACCCATTTACTCACCAAGGAAGCTTTGGAGTTGTATTTTTCCAGATTGGAAAATCACGGCTTGTTGGTTTTTCACATTTCCAATCGTTATCTGGAATTGAAAAAGGTACTATCCGACCATGCGGAAAAATTGGGATTGACTCTGTTGTTGCAAGAGTTCAGGCCTGAGCAAAATATTCCTTTTGTTTATCGATCGGATTGGGCCATTCTGGCTCGAAAAGAAGCGGACCTTGTGCCTTTAGTCAATGCCGACTTGCAGCATAATTGGCAAAAAGTCCCCCATTACGCCGATGCTCGTTCATGGACGGACGATTTCACTAGCATCATGAGCGTTTGGAAATAAGCTATGTCCTTTTGCACTTTCAAATTTCGGCAGTGCCTAAGGCGCCGGGGTTCTCGCTCCCTCACCTAACGCTAGGTGAGGGAAAGCCATTGATTTTCAATATCCACTGATTTTTCAAACAGTACCGTTCCCAGGTATTCGATAAACTCTGTTCAGCACCTTTACCGGTACTTGTGTATAACGGCGAGAGCTCCAGCTTGGGAAAGAGCTTGATGTAGGTTGGCCGTTTTTAGCTTGATGCGTATGGGTTACCATGGTACGCAAATCGTAACCTACGAGGGTATTGAACAGTTAAAACCTGTTCCAAAACATTCTTTTGTCCTTTTTTGAACGTTAGGTTAGGGGGCGAATAGAAATCGGAGCGCTGTTTATTGTTTGTTAATCGGTAATTGGGCGATTCGATGCTCTATTTGTTGTATCATTTTCTGATAGGCGGCGCCTTCTAAGCCGCCGTAGAGTCGGTTAAATGCTTGTTCTGCAAGATATTCGGGCAAGTCTGCCGTTTCGGGGATGATGTCGCGTTCTTGGGCCGTGGTCATAAATTCTTGAATTTTTCTGGCTTGTGATGGTTTTTGTACGGCGAGTTCGCCCATGAGCGTGCCGACCCGATTGGCGGTCATATCGATGAATGAAAAGCCGCTGCCGCCTCTCGAATCTTCCAGTTCTTTATATAATCCTATGGCATCTGCCAACGGCGTGCCGGCATAGGCGGCAAGCGTAGCCGACACTAGATAATGTTTGCTTAAATCGTTTCTTTTATTGAGAGTGACGGTTCGCCATATTGGACGATATTGGCTTTTCAATGATGGAATAATTTTATTCAGCGTTAAACGGTTGGCATATAACGTTAGAACCAGAATAACGGCACGGTTTTCCCCAATCGGGTCGCCTCGGCGACTGCGTTCGTTTGCCAATTGAAATAAGGGTTGCGTGAGTTCGGTCAAACTCAAGTGCCTTTTGGGCGCGCGCGTTAGCATTACCAAGCGTTGTTGATAAACTTCAATGCGATGCTGTTCTTGTTCGGGTAAAAAAGCGCCGCTGAGCTTGGTCGGTAAATTTTCATGCCACTTATAAGTCACGATGATTCGTTTATTGATGAATCTGACATTTCTGATCATGGCTTGAAGCGCCTTCCAATCGGCATCCGGCAGCATAAGGCTGTAGATACTTTTGCTTAAGTTATTAGCTATAAGTCCGGGTATTCTTAATTTGCCCAGTGATAGGTGGTCGATTTCAGGAAGACTCTCAGTTTGCTTGAGTTCGAGTGTTAAATTTAAATAATTGCCCAGTGGGTTTGAGGGTAATTTTAGGGTACTTTCAATGATTGCTCGCCCTTGTTTGATCGTTAAACCGGCAACGCCGCCTATGTATTGATTGACGAAATAATTGACGGCTAGGTCTAAGTCTCTCTGTTCAATGCTGGCTCTTGCTATCGTGCCGGTTGCTAGGCGTCGCGGGTCGTTTTGTACAAAAATTTGTTTTCCTCTGGCTATTTGCTCGGTGGTGATATCGGGTCTTTTTCTTAGCTTGGGTTTATCTTCTACGACTAACACCAATAAGGTGGTTGCCAGGACTAGGAAAACCAATACCGATGAGAACAATAGTTTTACAATGAATTTCATTTTGCTAGCCAAATTTCGGTACCGGGGAGCAATGCCATTATTAGGTGTCAAGAAGTTAGGTGCTGGGAGTTATTATACCCTTCGTATATCAAAATTCGGCACAGTGGTGTCCGTCAAAGGCCCATCCCTAAATTTCTAAGTCAATTAACCATGGTCAATGGAATGGACTATGGAATTTAGTGCGCTTCGAGGGATGCGACATAGGCCGTGGTTGTCAAGCATCAGTGGCTTTCCCACACCTAGCGTTAGATGAGGGAAAGCCGAGAATACCAAGTTACAATAAATGGCATCGAGGTCAAAAAGACTAAAATAAGCTGTTATTCAAGCTCCAGCATCCCGACAATCAAGGAAGATTGAACGAGCAAGCCGGGGTTGATTGAGAATGTGCGGAGGTTGTGTTGGTCTCAGGAAGCTCTTGCCCTGAGCCCTTCGGCTGCGCTCAGGAGAGCCTTGTCGAAGGGGGAGCTTCCGGAGTGTCTTTCCCAGGCTGGAGCTAGGGAAAGAGCGTGATGCGGGTTGGCCGTTTTTAGCTTGATACGCTACAAAACTCATGGTTCCAGGAAAGTTATTTTTGACGATATCCTAAATAAATTTGACCGATATAGTAAGTTTTTTTATAGTGATTCGATACTATTTTTGGATGTTTTGTATAAATTGTTACGAACACTATGGCCTGATAGGGAGTCGAAAACATGAAATTTCTTGCTGTTCATCCTAGTCCGCTAATGTATACCAAGGTGTTTTTACGCCTTGAGCCGCTTGGTCTGGAACAAGTTGCCGAAACGGCTCGGCGACAAGGTTACGATACGCGTTTGATCGACTTACAGGTGGAATCTCATCAAGATTTATTTCGTCTATTGGACGATTGGCAACCCGATATCGTTGGTTTCTCGTTGAATTATTTGGCCAATGTTCCCGAGGTCATCGATCTTGTCAAAGCCGTGAAAGGCCGTTTGCCTAAAGGGTTTGTCTTTATCGGCGGGCATAGCGCCTCGTTTACCGCCGAAGAGTTATTGGAACATAGCGAAGGTAGTCTCGATGCCATTCTCAAAGGCGAGGGCGAGTCGGGGCTTCCTTTGTTGTTCCAAGCCATCAAGGAAGACAGGGAAAACGTTCATTGCGTGCCCGGCGTGGTGACGATGAAAGGCGAGGGTGGACAGCCGACGTTTATCCCTGATCTTGACAATCTTGCGCCGGCCCGAGACTTAGTTCGACATCGTAATAAATATTTTCTCGGCACGCTGGATCCTTGTGCATCAATCGAGTTTTCCAGAGGGTGTCCATGGGACTGTTCGTTCTGCAGCGCTTGGACATTCTATGGACGAAGTTATCGCGTGATGAGTCCTGATAAAGTCGTCGAAGAAATGGAAAAAATTCGCGAGCCTGGTATTTTCATTGTCGACGATGTCGCATTCATTCAAGAAAAAATGGGCTTCGAAATCGGCGAGGCCTTGGCTCGGAAAGGCATTAAGAAAGAATATTATTTGGAGACGCGCGGAGATGTGTTGCTGCGTAACAAAGACGTATTTAAGTTCTGGAAGGAACTCGGGATGAGTTACATGTTCTTGGGTATCGAGTCGATCGATGAGGAAGGGCTCGAAAAATACCGTAAACGTATTGATTTAAGTCGTAATTTCGAGGCTTTGGAGTTTGCTAGGACCCTAGGTATCAATGTCGCGATCAATATCATCGCCGATACCGATTGGGATCACGAGCGTTTCCGTGTGGTCAGGGAGTGGTGTAAAGAAGTGCCTGAAATCGTTAATATCAGCGTCAATACGCCTTATCCGGGAACCGAAAGTTGGCTGACCGAGTCGCGTAATTTGACGACTCGCGATTATCGATTGTTCGATATTCAGCATGCGGTGCTGCCGACTCGCTTACCGATAGAAGAATTTTATGCGGAATTGGTCGAAACTCAGCGTGTCATGTTTACTAAACACATGGGGTGGGCGGCTATGCGCGATGTGACGAAGGTCTTGGTCGGCAATTTAATGCGCGGCCAAACAAATTTTGCGAAGAATCTGTTTAAATTCGATAAAGTATTCAATCCGGAATTGCAATTGGCAGACCATCAAATGCCGGTTAAATATCAAATGAAGCCGCCGGTTAAAGACACTAAATTTTCCAGCGCCAAGGCCTTATCCAAGTCGCTGTATGTTCATGAGCCGTTAGGGCGGACTAGTCGGCAGTTGGATGACGATACCGAAAAATTTGTCGATGAGAGTCGGGGCGCCTTGAGTGAGTCTTGACGGCATTCGTTATCGGTTTGGCAGATATTCCGGTAGAGACGAGGCGACTGTCTCTACCGGTCTATTGTTTTGAAAGAAATAATAATCGATCTATCGGATCCAGTTTGTGTTCCATTTTAAATGCGAGGCTAATTCCGCTTCGATGAGTTGATCGTAGTGGCGTTGCAGCGTTGCCTCTGTCGGACGCGGGTAGACTTCGGTTTCAATTTCACTTCGTAATTGGCTTATAAAATGACGTTGTAAAACGGAATCCTCGGGTATTGTGATTTGTTCAGGTTCGTTTTTTGCTTTGGCAGCGGGCTTATTAATTAGCGTATCGATGCGTTTGGGTTTCGGTGGCGCAGGAGAATCAAGAGCCGATTCTCGGCCATCGATGAATTTAAACAGAGATAAATCTTCCGGATTAACTAGGCGGTTTTCCAATTCGGAATCGACTAATTGTTCATAGTGCCGCTGCAATACGCAATCGGTCGGGCGCGGAAACAGCGACGCTTCGATTTCGCTACGTAGTTGCGTCAACCAGTGTCTTCTCAATACACTATCCTCGGGGACTTCGTGCTTAGAGTCAGAATTGCTTGGCGTACCGACTGCGTGTTCTATGGGGCTTGATTTTAGCTTTACTTCGATAATCGAACCCGGAGCGGAAGCGTCGGGTATTTCGATGCCATCGATAAGTTTGAAACGATGTAAGGCTTCCGGATTAAGTAAGCGGTTTTCCACTTCGGATTCGACTAATTGCCCGTAGTGGCGCAGCAATACGCAATCGGTCGGACGCGGAAATAACGTTGCTTCGACTTCGGCGCGCAACTGCGATAATAAGTGACGTCTCAATACCGAATCTTCGGGAATCGGAATCTTTTGTTCAATCCATGTTTTAGTGTCTTTAACCGGAGCACTTTCGGTTGATATCGTCGATGTGGCGGGTTTTCGACTTTGTTGGGATGTTTCATCAGCGTGAGCTTCCTTGAGGTTTTTTTCAATCTGTTTGAGTATTCGTCCTGCCCGGCTTTTGATTTCTTCCCGTTGCCTAACTTCTCGCCATATCAGAAACGGCAGTATCAAGCCGATGACGGCAAATAAACCTGAAACCGCAGCCCAGACCAAAACGCCTTTCGTGAATAACTGAAAAGTCCACCAAGAAAATCCCAATAATACGGCAATGCCGAAGGAAATTTTTAGCGATAACTTAAAAGTAGCGGTACTTGAATTGCCGCTATTGATGTAAGTAGGGTCGATATCGTTTTTTAATTCTTGGAAATGAGCGGTATCGTATTTCGAATGTTTGGCGGTTTCGAGTCTATCAAGGTTTCTTCTCAGTCGTTTTTTATGTACGGTGTTTCTTATCGCCAGAAGCATAATAATCAATGTGGTCGACAGTGTAGCGGCCATGGTGATCATAATTTCGTCGGTAATCATAGCTACCCCCTTTATTGTAATAATTTTTGGATGTTTCCATTTGCCGTGACAACAGCAAGGCTGAGTTGTCATGAGATCCTGCGACCTAGCATGCGTTTAGATGAAAGTCAAATGCAAATCTAACAGAATTGACATTAAATATCTAATAATTTATTCGGAGGGGGCTAAAACATGCCGCAAAAGGGTCTTACGGTAACCCAATCGCCGGCGGATTTAGATGTATCTTGATGATTCAAAATGATAAACGCATTGGCTTTGCTCATCGACATCAAAATGCCCGAGCCTTGTTTGCCGGTGGTTCTGACGATCCAGTCGCCATCTTGATCGCGGCTGAGGATGCCGCGCTGTATTTCGGTGCGTCCCGGTTTTTTGCGAAGTTTTTCGGTTGTACGCGCGATGATTGTTGGAGTGATCGGCTTATCGACGATGCCGAGCATTTTTTCCAAGGCCGGTAAAACGAAATAATAAAAGGTGACCAATACCGCGACCGGATTACCCGGTAAGCCGAAAAACGCGGCATTTCCGATGCGCCCGAATGCCAAAGGCCGGCCCGGTTTGATTGCGATTTTCCAGAAATCGACTTGCCCTGAGTTTAGTAGGGCCGTTTTCGTGAAGTCGGCTTCTCCAACCGAAACGCCGCCCGATGAGATGATGAGGTCTGCATAACGGCCCGCTTCGTTAAAACGCTTCAATAAAGTATCGGGGTCGTCTTCGATAATGCCGAGATCTACGACTTCGATATCGGGTCTGTCCAGTGCCGCCAAGAGGCTATAACGATTGCTATCATAGATGCCGCCTTCGCCGGGCGTTTCAAACGGAGCAAAAATTTCGTTGCCGGTCGAGGCGATCGCGACGACCAGTGGGCGTCTGACATTGATTTCGTTAATGCCGAGTGAAGCGAGTAAGCCGATATCCGGCGGCGTGAGGTAGCGTCCCGGAGCCAAGACGGTTTCACCTTGTTTGATATCTTCCCCGGCGCGGCGAACGTTATCGCCGGCTTTATGCCGATTATCGATGGCGATAAAGCCGTCTTCGGTTTCGACATGCTCTTGCATGATCGCGGTGTCGAACGGCTTAGGTAAAGCGGCACCGGTCATGATGCGCAGGCAGGTACTCGGCTCGACAGCACCCTGATAAGGAGTACCGGCCAGGGCAAGGCCTTTTACGGCAAGTCGCTTGATTCCTTCGGACGGGAGTTCGGAGCTGTGCAATGCATAGCCGTCGACAGCCGAATTGGTTTGCGCAGGTACATTTAGAGTCGAGACGATGGCTTCATATAAAGTGCGTCCTCGGGTTTTTTCAATCGGCAAACGTTGATAGCCGTTAATAGTCGGAAGATTGGCTAAAATTCGGGAAAGCGCGACTTCGCAAGGCATTAGTCCCGATTCAAAGATGTCTGTGCAGCTAGGTTGAGTTTTGATCATTTGCGGATACTCGGGCCGTTTATCGGGATGCCGTTGCCAATATAACTTAAAAAATATTCCAAATTACGGAATTGGGCGCTTTGCGCGCCGGGCGATTCCGCACGGACTTGTTTGAGACACTCGGCAAAGCGCCGGTGCAGCGTGCCGGTTTCACCCCATTTCAAACGATAGACCGGCCAATGGCTGGTATGGCCCAATGACGGGCTTAACACTTCCGAGCGCAGTCGTTTGCCGGCGTTTTGCACATGGCAGGTCGCGCAACTGAAGTTCAATTGGCCGCGCCGTTCGTAATAAAAAGCTTTCCCGGCCTGATAGGCGGCCAGAGAACGCGGATCGTTATCGGGAATTTCGATTGCGAGAACTTTGCCGCGGCTCGTATAAGCCAAATAGGCGAGCAAAGATGCGATTTCGCCTTTTTGATAGGGCAAAGGAGGCTCGCCATTTCGTTCGCGGCAGTCGTTCAAGGCTTTTGCCAACGTAACGACTTCGCCGGTTTCGCTATTCCACTTCGGATAAAGTTGAGCGATGCCGATGCCGCGATTCGGCAGGCAGTCCGCATAATGAGCGCCATTGGAAAAAGGTATCGAAAACAGGGTTTTACCTTCTTCCAAAGCCCATTCGTACGGCGGAAATTCTTCGATCGCCCGCCAGGATTGCCGGGCACCGGGGTCGATTGCATAAACGCCGTCGGCATAATCCTGTAGCGTCAATTTAGGAAATAATGTCCGGTAATGTTCGGTCAAGGCTTTGTGGTCCTGTTCCGGGTCGGCAAGTGCCGATCCGGCCAGGATTCCTAGCAACAATGGATAGACATAGCGTAAGCCTTTGCTCATGACGGTTCGGCTAGTCGTTGTTCGGCGCTGCCGCTGAGGCCTTGATTGTCGACCCAGTCGACACGGATCAGGTCGTCGTTTGCAATGCCTTTTAACCAAAAGGAAAAATAAGGATTTTTCGAGATGCTGCCGGCCATTTGTGCGCTCAAGATCGTTTTTCCGTTTTGACTTACTGTCAAGGCCTTGATGAAATGCGCCGGAATCAATTCTTGCGTCTCCGGATCTCGATTGCGGCCGTGTTCCATCGGATGCGCGATCAAGATTTTCAATTCGGTTTTGCCGTTTTTGGCGTTGAGGCGAATTTTGGTTTTGGTCATGTTAGTAACGAGCATGCAATTACTTCTTCAAATGTCGGAAGGGGGTTTGGTGGCTCGATTGACAGGTGTCGGCGGCAGGGATAGCCGCCGCCAAGCCTACAAGGATGTATTCACGGCGTCCTGTCAAGCGAGTCACCAAACCTCCACAAAGCTTACTGTTTCGGAAAGTGATTTTCGTATATACCTTAGCCTCCGCAGCCGCCGATCGTGACCTTGACTTGTTGACGTGCGCTATAGAGCTTATCACCCGCTTTGATTACGGCAATAACATCGCAGGTTTCGGCCATTTTTAGTTGCGCCGATACGAACGGTTCGGTATTTTCGGACAATGTGAAAATCGCCGCCAGCGGCACCGGGTTTTTCTCGACCAGAATCGCGATGCTTTCGACATCGCTTAGCGTGCTGGCAACCTTGATCGGCACGACTGCTCCGTCTTCGGCGATTAGCGGTAGGTTGAGCGAAATTGCAGCGGAATCGGCAATGTCCGCTCCGGCAAACAAGCGATCCAGCGTGTGTTCGAGCTTTCCCGGCGAGAAATAGTCTTCGGCCCATTCGGCGAAAACTTGTCCCGGAGTCATCAGTCCTGCACAAGCGGCTATGACGTAACAGCCCGATGCCGTAGCGTGGTGTAAAAATTTTCTACGCGAATAAGTCATGAAGTTTCAGTTCGATTAGGCGATATACCAATCGTAGATCATAATTCGGCACCGGGGTGATCGTCAAAGGACGCCGTGAACCCAGCACCTAAATTCCAAAGCCCATTAGCTATGGTTAACTATCTTGGATAATTTAGGTGCTGGGTGAATACGTCCATGTAGGCTCTATGCCTGCATCCTGGCAAAGCCTTTGCACGCGCCATGGATGGCCTGAATGTCGATTTTGCAGGAGCAAAAATCGACCGATTACCCCGGCGCCTCCTTAATCATCGCCGAAGTTTGAAGTGCGAAAGGTATAATTAGCGATTTTTCATGCCGACTATTCTAATCATTTCTTTTAGCTTTCGGAAACGTATTGCTCATGACTGTCGAATTAAACGAATTACTCTTTGCCATACACTTCATCAGCGCCGATCCCAATCATGCAAGCGAAGCATTTTTGTCGCTCGAAACCGGTAAAATCCATATCCGTTCCGAGTACATTGATTTCGAAGGGGCGGAGGAACTGCCCGACGATTTGGATGACCCGGCCCGTTATATTAGCCTGCCGGATAAGCATGATCTTAATCTTGGTACGTCATTGGTTTGGTCTTTCGTCGACAAATATAGTTCATCCGATTATGATCGAGTCAGGGCCATGTTCCGAAAACGCGGCGCCTATGCGAAATTTAAGGATTGGGCGGACCGTAACGACCTTCTGGAAACATGGCACCGTTTCGAAGAAGAGGCTACAAAAAAAGCCGCTCGCGAATGGTGCGAGGAAAATGATCTGCATTTAGTCGAAAAATAATCTTTCGCTATTTTCATAGCAGGATTGGGCTTGCAGCTAAGCTTTCGAAAAAAGCCATTTTTAGTTAATTGCTGTGTTCCCGCTTTTTAAACTGAAATATCACGCTCTTTCCCAAGCTTCAGCTCTCATCGTATTACATAAATTGTAGGGTACGCTGCGCGTACGAAAGCCGTGCCCTGGCGGTTCGGTTGGTACATGAACATTTCGGGGTTACCATGGTACGCACAGCGTACCCTAAGCGGATCGCCTAGCGCTAGTCTCTCACCTAGCGTTAGGTGAGGGAAAACCAATGATGCTTGACACCCGCGGCTTATATCGAAGGCGTAGGGTGCGCGATGCGCACCCTACGACTAAGGGCAATCGAGCAAAGCCGGCTTTCGCCGATGAGGTCACGCGCAAAATTGCTCGATGCTCTGCAATATGCCTTGTGTATCCAATCCGCAAAAAC
>NZ_JBNGHF010000084.1:0-12528 GCF_050611805.1 Methylotuvimicrobium sp. | reverse complement strand
ACGTATTCACCCAGCACCTAAATTCCATAGCCCATTGGCTATGGTTAACTATCTTGGATAATTTAGGTGCTGGGTTCACGGCGTCCTGTCGGGCGAGCGACCGCACCCTAGCCACATCTCGCACTTTCATTTGCCAGGCCTTCATGAACGTTACGTTTCACGATTGCCCCGTTAGTTTCTCAACGGCTTGCCGGTTTTCAGCATGTGTTCGAGCCTTGCTACAGTGCCGGGTTGCTTGACTAGGTGCAAAAAGGCTTGCCGTTCCAGGTTCAACATGTCTTGTTCGCTGATCGGATCGAGGCTGTCGGTGTCGCCGCCGCTCAATACGAAAGCCAGTTGGCCGGCGATTTCCCGGTCGTAAGCGGTCGCCTTGCCCGAGAGCGATAAGTTGCGCACGGCAATCTCGAGCGCCGCGCGGGACGAGGCGCCCGGTAAATAATAAACATAAGGTTCCGGCGGCCGATAATCGGCGATCATCGTCAGGACGCGCGCCTTTGCGTCGGCCAACAGACGGTCTTTGTTCATCGTGATGCCGTCGTGTTCGGATAAATAGAGTAATTCCTTTGCCAACAAGGCCGATTTGGACGTCTTGGCGAGCGCGATGGTCTCGAAGGCTTGCGAAATCGCCGGCATCGGTCCGCCCGGACGGTTAGGCAAGCTAAGCCATCGGCGCAATAACTCCTTACAGCCGCCCCAGCCCGGCACCAAACCGACTCCGGTTTCGACGAGGCCGGTATACAGTTCGGCATGGGCTTGCACCGCATCGCAATGCAGCAGAATTTCGCAACCGCCGCCTAGCGCTAAACCGGATGGTGCGCCGACGACCGGGAAAGGCGCGTATTTCAAGGCGTGATAAGTTTGTTGCCCGAGTTCGACGATTCGGGCGACGGCATCCCAATCTTGCCGCATCAATGCCGGGGCCAGCAGAGTTAGATTGGCCCCGGCCGAAAAATGCTCGGCTTCATTATGGATGACCATACCTTCGAAATTATCACGGACGACGCCGATACTTTGTTGGGTCAGGCTCAGGCTGTCCGGGTCCAAGGTATTCATTTTACTATGGAATTCCAGGCAAACGATGCCGTCGCCGATGTCCCACAAACTGGCCGATGCATTATCGAGCAAAGGACCGGTGCGCCGTTTGATATCGCCGAGCGACAACATGCCTTCGGGACGGTGGATCGGCCGATAGCGGCGGTCTTCGTCCTTACACTCCAGGACGCCTTGCTTGTCGGCGCGATACAGGCTTTGCCGGTCCGCGAGCAGATAGGGAATAGGTTGGTGTTTCTCTTGAAGCCGCTCGACGAACCAATCGGCGCCGAGACGATCGAGTAGTTCGAACGGGCCGAAATGCCAGTTGTAGCCGAGGCGCATCGCGGTATCGATCGCAAGCGGATCGTCGGCGATTTCCGGAATCAAGCTAGCCGCATAGCTTAGCGTGTCCGACCAGACCCGCCAGGCATAGCGATTGAGCGCTTCGCCGCCGGATAAAAATTTTTTCAAATCTTCGGGTCTGTGACTGACGCCGTCGATGCGGTATTTTTCACTGACACGATAGTCACCGGTTTGGAGATCGATCGCTTCCTTGATTTTGGTTTCGGCATCGGGCTGGAGACGATAAAAGCCGCCGAGGCCCTTACGTCCTGTGTAGCCTTTCTCGATCATGCGGCGCAGCAGGGGAGGAACGGCGCAGATTGCCCGCAAGCGGTCCTTGGCCGGCAGGCTTTGCTTAAAGCCGCTCAGAACATGCGGCATCAGATCCAGGCCGACCAGGTCCAGTAAACCGAACACGCCGGTTTTCGGAATGCCGAACAGCGCCATTGCGGCATCGCATTGTTCGACGGTCAAGTTATTCGCGATCGCTTCGAGCAATGCCGTTTGTATCCAAAAAGTGCCGATCCGATTCGCGATGAAGCCCGGCGTGTCCTTGCAAGTGACGCAACCTTTACCGAGGCGCAGGTCTGCGAAAGTCGCTACCGCATCGAATAAATCAGGTGCGATGTCGACCGGCGCGATCAGTTCCAGTAGGCGCATGTAGCGCGGCGGATTGAAAAAGTGCGTGATCATGAAGCGCCGCTTGAAGCTTTCGGATTGTTGCAAGGTTAGCACCTTCAGCGGCAGTGTCGAGGTGTTCGACGATATCAGCGCATCCGGTCGGCAGACCGCTTCCAGTTGTCGATAAAGGTTACGTTTGATGTCCGGATCTTCGAGTACGGCTTCGACGATCCAATCGGCCTCGGCCAGACAGGCTAAATCGTCCTCGATATTACCGGGCGAAATCAGCCGAACGTTGTTCGGGTGCATCAGCGGCGAGGGTTCGGCGGCAAGCATTTTGGCGATCGCTTGCTCGGCAATTTGATTACGGTTCGTTGCGTTATCCGGGACGATGTCCAGTAAGACCACCGGAATACCTGCATTGGCGATATGCGCGGCGATGCCCGCACCCATTACGCCGGCGCCGACGACCGCGGCTTTTTCGATATTCATGATGCTGCCTCCAGAATGGTTGCAATGCCTTGCCCGCCGCCGATGCACTGTGTGGCCAGCGCATAGCGCTTACGCTCTCGGTGCAGTAGGCTGGCCGCCTTGCCGGTGATGCGCGCGCCGGTCGCGCCAAGAGGATGGCCTAGCGCGATCGCGCCGCCGTCGAGGTTGAGTTTTTCGATAGGGATAGGCAATTCTTGTAATACGGCCAAAGCCTGCGCGGCGAAGGCTTCGTTCAATTCGACCAGATCGATGTCTTCCAGTGTTAAACCTGCTCTTTGCAAGGCTTTGTGCGTCGCGGAAACCGGGCCGATACCCATGATTTCGGGCTGGCAGGCGGATACAGCGATCGATTTGATGCGGGCCAATTTCGGCAGTTCGTGCGCATCGGCATAAGCCTCGCTGCATACCAATACCGCCGCGGCGCCGTCGGTCAGCGGCGACGATGTTGCAGCCGTGACGCTGCCGTTTTGCAGAAATGCCGGTTTGAGCTCGGCTAGACCTTCAGCAGTCGAATCGGGGCGCGGACAGCCGTCTTGATCGATGCGATCGCCTCGGTGCGTTAGAATCGGTACGATCTCATCGGCAAAGTCGCCGTTTTGTCGGGCGTGCTGCGTTTTGCGCTGGCTGGTCAACGCGAAATTTTCTTGGTCCCGGCGGGCTATGGAATAGCGGCGCGCCAGATTTTCGGCGGTCTCTCCCATGCTCATGTAGGCTTCCGGGTGATCTTTATAGAGCCCCGGATGCGGCAAGGTATTGAATCCGCCCATCGGCACACGGCTCATCGATTCGACGCCGGCGCAAACGAATATCTCGCCGGCGCTCATTTGAATCGCGCCGGCCGCGATATGAATCGCTTGCATCGATGAACCGCAGAAACGGTTCACGGTCATGCCCGCGATCGATATCGGTAGTTCCGCCAGCTGCACGACGAGGCGCGCGATATTGAGGCCTTGCTCGCCTTCCGGAAAGGCGCAGCCGAGAATCAAGTCTTCGATAGCATTCGGGTCGACGCCGCACTTGTCGATCAGCGCCTTGACCACTTGCGCGGCCAAGTCGTCGGGTCTGACGTGGGCTAACTCACCTTTGCCCGCCGGCGTGAACGGCGATCTGGCATATCCTGCGATGACTACATTATTCATGATGCTGTCTCCTCTTCGGGAATGGCTTGCGTTATGGGGCGGCTGGTGTCCTCGGTTTGTTGCAGCGAGCATAAAAAATCGTCGATCACAGACCAAGTCTCGCCGATGTTTTCCATCAGAATGCCGTGTCGGTCGGCATCGATCGAATGTAAATATTTTCTTGACGCGCCTAATCTAGCGAATACGGTTTCGGCGCTTTCCGGAGCGACGATCGGGTCCCGGTCGGCATAGAGTAGTAACGTCGGTGTTTCGATACCGGGCAGTAATTCATCAAGATGCTGAATCAGCCGGCGTAATTCGAATAGCGCCCGGATCGGTGTATTACAATAATTGATATCGGGATGCTCCGGCGTGTTGTCGATGAACGGTTTGACGCCCTCGAAAGAAGACAGCCAGCGTACCAGGCTATTGGTGTTATGCAGTAAAGACACCAGCATGAATGACGGGTTCATGAATTTGACCGGAACCGAAACTGCGACAACACCAGCGATTTCCTGGCGGTTTTCCGCCGCGAGTTTGAGCGCCAAAGCGCCGCCGGTTGAAAAGCCGATCAGGACGATTTTTCCGCAATGCGCTTTGAGAATCGTGAAGCCTTTGCTGACGCTGTCGAACCATTGCTCATAGCTCAAATCTCTCAAGGCATTGGGCGACGTGCCGTGACCCTTCAAGCGAATCCCAAGCACCGTGAAGCCTTGACGTGCCAGCGTGCGTCCGTAATCGCGCAGTTCCGCGGGGCTGGCCAACAGGCCGTGGATCAACAGAATGCCGATGCCGTTGGTTCGGGCTGGTTTCATCAAGAATGGAGACGGGTCGGCAATGGCACTTTCGTGTTGTTTGATCGTGCCGTTTTGCAGCGTGCTAAAAGTCTGCTGTTCGTAGGCCAGCGCGATCAGTTCGTCATCGAAATGCCAGGCCGCCAGTTGTTCGGGATCGATCTTTGAGTAGGCTTGGTCGGCGGCCGAAAGCGTATCGCGCACGGTGCTTAGCGGCGCCGCTTCGTTATGGTAGACCGCGATCGGATTTTCCAGACGGATTTGGTCGAAGTCGTGGTCCTCGCACAGTTTCGGCAAAAAATGGTAGCATTCATCTTGTTCGGCAATCAGTTGCGCGTCCTTGGCGATGCAGATGAAGTGCTCGAAGCGGTCGTTGACGCAATGGATCAGGTCGCTGTAATCATCCGGATTCAACAGACTTCGATGTAAATGAATGTCGGGATTTTTTTGCAAATTTTTTATCGCGATATACAACACGGTATAAAATCGGCATTTTTCGATATGTTTGAGTCCGGCGCCTATTTTGCTCATGATCAGCGTCGAGGCCAGATGGCTGAGGTTTACCGTCACGTTGGCATAGATGGCTTTCATGTATTGATTGCGCGAACAGCTTGCATTTTTGAAGAATAGATAGCCGAGCAAGCGTTCTTTCCAATTTCTCGGTGCGCTTGTTAAATTGAACGCATCGTCCGGCTCGCGTATGTCAGGCGCCGTTTTGCCCATGATCCAATGCGTGCGCCAATCCCAGACACAACAAGGATTGACCGGTTCGCCCATGCGGATGTCCATGTCGGTATCCTTGAGTAAGATATTGCCTTCGATCAAGAGTTCTTCGGTTTGCCGAAGACTCATCGTGTCCGAAAACAATTCGACGCTTTTAAACAATAAATTTTCGGAGTTGCGAATCGGATAAAATGTGATGTTGGCAGGGACGATCAAGGTCGGTTTTAGCGAGGTCGCCATCAATTGGTCCAAACTGTCGAGTTCGAGCAAGGATTGCCAATGTAGCAAGCGCTCTTTGTCTTTCGTTTTGAAGGCATGGCGAATCGCCGATTTCAACGCTTCTACCCCTTGGCCTAACACGGCAGGCCCCGTATGATGCTTACGCCGAAGTCCGGTCATGCGCGAATAAATACTGTATTCGCCTTTTTTGTCGATGACTCGCCGGTCCTTGACCATGCCGCCTTCGGGGAAAATAATGACTTTACGCCCGCGCAGGATTTGGCAGGCCAAGATAGCGAACAAACGGGGGTGATCGTGCGGAAATACGCCGACATGCTTCAAATAATTCGATAGCACATTGTCTTCCTTGAAGAATTCGCCCGACGCGATCGAGCAGCTGTAAGCGCCGGTTTGTTCGAAAAATAGAAATTGAGGAATGAAGGTTTCGAAGCGGGAAAAATGGTTGAACAGAAAAATATCGCCTTGCAATACTTGGTTGTCGGCGAACAGCTCGAATTTGACGCTCAATAAGTTTTTGACCGCTCTGAACAACTTGACCGAGCGAATATAGAGCGCGGTATCGATGTCGTACCAGTTTTCGGGATAATCGACAGACTTCATGGTGCTATGACTCCCTGGCGTCTTTCGAGGGGCGCCGTTTGAGGTCTCGCATAAAACCGACCGAATCGAGCGAGTCGAATAATAGCGGATATTATTCAAAGACTTTTTACTTTTGCATCGGTTCCCTAAGATTGAACGTATACTTTTCGCACTTCACATATCGGCAGTGCCTTAGGAGGCGCCGGGGTGCTCGGCAAAGGCTTTTGCCAGCGCCTATGCCGGCAAAGTATTTACTCCCTTCTTACTGAAGAATCGTTCAACTTTGTTGGGTATGGGGTATGCCTATCGAGGAGCGCCGTGAACCCGTCCATGGGGGCTTGACGGCGGCTCCCTGCCGCCGACATCCTCGCTAGGCATACCCCACACCTTCTCGTTCTTAATACGCTTTTTCGGTCAAAAGGGAGTAGCAAAATATGCACAAAATAACTTCTATCATTTGTAGTTGTTCTTTATGAACCGGAGCATGCAAGAAAAAATCGAGCTCGAACATGAGGCGGCCAAGCTGTTCATGCGGCTTTACGAACAAAAAACGGGCATTCCGATGCGGCATATTTGGCATAACGAGCCGAAAAAACCGGATGTATCTTGTTACCTAGGCGATCGGCGCTTGGATTTGGAAATTGCGCATTTGTACGGTAGTGAAGAAGAAGCCCAACTGATTTTGGGGCGCAAAGTCAATATCCGGACGCTAGAGGCGCTGCATCGCTTGATTACCGTTCCGGTCGGCGATCGTTTGTTGAATGCGTTGAATGCGATTTTGGTCAGCAAGGCCGAAAAGTCCTATCACAGCGACCGGGTTTGGCTGGTTTTGCGTAACGCCAATCCGCTTTGGAGCCGTGAAGAACTGGAAGATAATTTGCACCGGGTAACGCTACCCGAGTCTCATTCGTTCGAGCAGATTTGGGTCGTCGGAGACATGGAAGGAAAGTCCGGTATTTTGCGGTTGTTTCCTTGAGCTATCCTGGTTCTCACGCTCCTTTCGTCGCGACGCATAAACTGTAGGGTACGCTGCGCGTACTTTCATGCCGTTAAGCACCGAATCCCGCCCTGGATCACACCATTGAGGCTTGAATTAACATTTGTGGGATGCCATGGTACGCGCAGCGTACCCTACTGGCTGATACCCTCGGGGGCCCGGATGCCCTGTGGGAGCGATCCCCTGATCGTCCCTCACCTAGCGTTAGGTGAGGGAAGGTCGAAAGTGTTAAGTAATAATAAATGGTATCGAGGCCGCAAAAACTAAAATATGCTGTTACCCAAGCTCCAGCTTGGGTAACTTGTTTTTTTTCTGGTTCCCACGGTCCTCCGTGGGAACCCATACCTTGTCAGCCGAGGCAAGATCGGTATGCATTCCCACGCTGGAGCGGTGGGAACGAGGAAAACGGTAGTTTTTGACTTAAGTATAACGATGAGAGCTGGAGCTTGGGAAAGAGCGAGGCCTTGGTCATGATCGAAACGTCCGGGACGGGTTGAATAACTCGGCCCGCGCGGAAAAAAGGTTTAGCTTTGTCCTTCTTCCTCCTGATCCTTTTCAATCGCCTCAAGCGAGAATCTTGAAGTCAGTCCGCCAGGCGATTTAGCGACCGCTTCGGTCGCCGAACCCTTGCCTTCGCTGAGGTTGATTTTTAATTTCAGATTGTTCGGCGAATCGGAATTTTGCAAAGCTTCTTCGAGCGAAATTTTGCCTTCCTTGAAAAGTTTGAGCAAATGGCTATCGAAGGTTTGCATGCCGATGTTTTCGGATTTTTCCATCGCTTCCTTGATCGCATGAATTTCGCCTTTATGAATCAAGTCTTTGACCAATTGTGTTCCCAGCAAAATTTCGATCGCCGCGACCCGTTTGCCGTCTACGGTAGGAACCAGTCTTTGCGAAACAAAGGCTTTCAAATTCAGCGATAGATCCAGCAATAATTGGTTACGCCGTTCTTCCGGGAAAAAATTGATGATGCGGTCCAAAGCCTGATTGGCGTTGTTGGCGTGCAGCGTCGATAAACAAAGATGTCCGGTTTCGGCGAAGGCGAGCGCGTGTTCCATCGTTTCTTGAGAGCGGATTTCGCCGATCAGAATCACGTCGGGCGCTTGGCGAAGCGTGTTTTTCAGCGCGTCTTCGTAACTGAGCGTATCGACGCCGACTTCGCGTTGATTGACCAGGCAGCGTTTGTGCGGATGTATGTATTCGATCGGGTCTTCTATCGTGATGATGTGCCCCGACGAGTTACTGTTGCGGTGATCGATTAGTGCGGCCAGGGAGGTCGACTTGCCGGAGCCGGTACCCCCGACGAACAGAATCAAACCGCGCTTTTCCATGATGACTTTTTTCAACACTTCAGGCAGGCCCAATTGATCGGCATTCGGAATATCGACCTTGATGTTGCGGATGACCAAGGCCAAGTTGTTGCGCTGTTTGAAAATATTGACGCGGAAGCGGCCGATGCCGGGTTCGGTGATCGCCAGATTCATCTCCGGGACGTGTTCGAAGTCTTTTTGCTGATCGGCATCCATTAAACTGTAGGCGATAGTCTTGATGCGTTCGCCGGTCAGTTTTTCGCTTTCGAGCGGTTTCAGCGCGCCTTGAAATTTGGCCGCGGCCGGCGCGCCGACCGTCAGGTAAAGATCGGAGCCGTCTTTGCTGACTAGAATTTTTAGATAATCTTTAAAATCCATAATGAATCCATTAGTTTACATGTAGGATGGGTAGAGCGGGGCGAAACCCATCGGGGAGCCGCGGTACCAAAAATTTGATGGCTAGTCATTCTAGGTGATAATCACCGAAGTTGAACCCAGTTTAGCCAAGAAATGCGTATAATGACGCAATTTTTAAACAAGCAATTTAAAACGATAACAGCGTTATGTCCGAACAAAGAAAAGCGGCGGCATTGATTTCCGGAGGATTGGATTCGATGTTGGCCGCTAAAGCGATCATCGAACAAGGGGTGCATGTCGAAGGCATCAATTTTTTCACCGGCTTCTGCGTGGAAGGACACACGCATGCGATTCGCGAACGCGACCGCGCCAAACCCAAGCGCAATAATTCGCTGTGGGTGGCCGAACAACTCGGTATCAAATTGCATATCGTCGATGTCATCGAAGAATACAAGGATGTGCTGATCAATCCGAAGCACGGTTACGGCAGCAATATGAACCCGTGTCTGGATTGCAAGATTTTCATGGTCAACAAGGCCAAGCAATGGATACAAGAGAACGGTTTCGATTTCATTATCACCGGCGAGGTCATCGGTCAACGGCCGATGTCGCAGCGCAAACAAACGATGCCGATCATCGCGCGCGAATCCGGCGCCGACGATTTGCTGCTTAGGCCCTTATGCGCCAGAAATCTTCCGGAGACTCTGCCGGAGCGCGAAGGCTGGGTCGACCGCGCCAAATTGTTCGGCTTTAGCGGACGATCCAGAAAACCGCAAATGGAATTAGCGCAGCAGTTCGGCTTCGTCGATTATGCGCAGCCGGCCGGCGGCTGTTGTTTTTTGACCGACGAGAGTTATTCGGCGAAATTAGTCGATTTATGGCAAAACCGGGGTACGAAAGACTACGAACTCGACGATGTGATGTTGCTGAAAGTCGGGCGGCATATCCGTCCCAAGTCCAATTTCAAAGTCATCGTCGCGCGCGAGGAAGGCGAGAGCCGTTTTCTGGAAGGCTATAAAAAAGAATTTACCAGCTTGATCAGCAGCAGTCATAGCGGACCGTTGGCTTTGATCGACGGCGAACCGACCGATGAGGACTTAGCCTTGGCCGGACGCATCATTGCACGTTACGGACAAGGGCGCGATGCCGAGCAGGTCGATATTTTGGTTAGAAGTCAAAACGGCCTTGAACAAACGATTCAGGTGGCCCCGTTCGCGCCGGAGCAAATTGCCGAGGAGTGGTTCGTATGAGCCGGGAAACCCTGAATGCGCGGCGTCTGCTTTGCCCGTTGCCGGTGATACGAACGCAAGACAGGGTCAAACGCATGACGGCGGGAGAGCAGTTGGAAGTCATTTGCACCGATCCCGGCGTAATGCAGGACATCCCCGCCTGGTGCCGCATCAATGGACACGCGGTCCTAGAAACCAAATCTGAAGACGGCGAATATATTATTGTTCTCGAAGTAGGCGAATAATGGTCGAAGCGCGCCAGTCAATCGAGTCCGATCGTCTAAAAGCGAAGGTCAGTGTCCTTGCCGCATGGACCAACCTGGCCTTGTCGGTCCTGAAAATCGGCTTCGGAATTCTGGGTCAATCGGCGGCCTTGATCGCGGACGGTGTACACTCCTTATCCGATCTAGCCAGCGATTTACTGGTCATTGCCGCGATCAAACTGGGTGCGCGCGAGGCCGACTTCGATCACCCCTACGGGCATCGGCGTTACGAAACGATCGCGACGGTTGCGCTGGGCGTCGGGTTAATTATCGTGGCCGGCGGCATCGCCTATGATGCGCTGGAAAGAGTTCGCCAGCCCGAGCGCTTATTGATTCCGGAATTCGAGGCGATGGCGATAGCCGCCTTATCGGTATTGACTAACGAATGGCTCTATCAATACACCAAGCGCATTGCCAAGCAAACCCGGTCCAAATTATTACTGGCCAATGCCTGGCATCATCGTAGCGATGCGATATCTTCGATCGTCGTGATCATCGGCGTGGCCGGCGTTTGGGTCGGTTATGAATATGCCGATGCGGTTGCTGCCGCGATCGTCGCATTGATGGTCGCTAAAATCGGTTTAAGTCTGGTGATTCAAAGCGTCAAGGAGTTGGTCGATACCTCATTGCCCGAGTCCTTGATCCGCGAGATACGCAGAGTGATCAAAACGACTCCCGGCGTGCGCGGCATTCATCTGCTCAGAACCCGGCAAATGGGCGAAGATGCCTATATCGACGCGCATATCGTCGTCGATGCCAGAATCAGCGTTTCCGAAGGACATATGATCGGCGATGCGGTCCGGCAAAATCTGAAAGCCGAATTCGACGACGTGGTCGACGTATTGGTCCATGTCGATCCGGAAGACGACGAATTCATCGACGAGCCGGTCGATGTGTTGCGGGCGGATGTGCAGGGTTACTTGCGTAACTATCTGGCCGAATTATTCGAAGATATCGAAGATTTCAAGATTCATTATCTGGAAGGGACGATCGAAATCGAAGTGATTTTGCCGCATCTGATGGGGAGTCAGCCGGAACGGATGGAAAAAGTTAAGCAACAATGCGCGCTGATGGAAGGTGCGTTTCCCAACATTAGCAAAATAAGCGTTTTATTGAAAATTTAAAGGAGTCTATATGGCGGTGGGGCAGGTGACGTTTCCGGTAATGCACCGGGTAGCCGGGATCGAATTGGGCACGACGTGCGCGGGCATCAAGCAAACGCAACGCGACGATCTGTTGCTCGTACAAATGCGCGAAGGATCGACTTGCGCGGCGGTGTTTACACAGAATGCGTTTTGCGCGGCTCCGGTAGTTGTCGCGAAGGAACATTTACAACAGGCCCCGCGTTGGCTGCTGATTAATTCCGGTAACGCCAATGCCGGTACCGGCAAGCGTGGGTTTGACGACGCCATGTTAACCTGCGCGGACGTGGCAGGACTTGCCGGCGCGGATGCCCGGCAAGTCCTGCCGTTTTCGACCGGCGTGATCGGCGAACCGTTGGCCGTCGATAAAATCAAGGCGGTTTTACCGAAAGCCTTTGCCAATCTGGCCGAGGATCATTGGGAGCAGGCCGCGCGCGCGATCATGACCACCGACACTTTTCCGAAAGGAGCGTCGATTGTCCTCGAAATCGACGGCGAGACGATCACGTTGACCGGCATATCCAAAGGCGCGGGCATGATTCAGCCGAACATGGCGACGATGCTGTCTTTCATCGCGACCGACGCCAAAATCGAGCGTGAATTGTTGCAAGCGTGTTTGGCGCGCGCCGCCGAATTATCGTTCAACCGCATTACCGTCGACGGCGATACCTCGACCAACGACGCCTGCGTCTTAATGGCCAGCGGCTGTTCGAAAGTGCCCGAATTGACCGAAGGCAGCCCGGCCTACCAAGCCTTTGCCGATGCCGTGTTGAAGATTTGCAAGCAACTTAGCGAAGCGATCGTTCGGGACGGCGAAGGCGCGACCAAGTTGATGCGGATCGTCATAGATCAAGCCTTGGATGATGATGAAGCGGTGCGCGTCGCCAAGACCATAGCCCATTCGCCTTTGGTCAAGACCGCGTTTTTTGCCAGCGATCCGAATTGGGGTCGTATTCTGGCGGCGGTCGGCAGGGCCGGCGTCGACAACATGGACCTGGAGCGAGTCGATATACATCTGGGTGACGTGTGCATCGTGCGCGGCGGCGGCCGCGCCGAAGACTATACCGAAGCGGCCGGCCAGCGCGTTATGAACGAACCGGAAATCACCGTAACCGTAACGCTCGGGCGCGGCAGCGCCTCGCAAGAAGTCTTGACCTGCGATTTTTCCTACGACTATGTGCGGATCAATGCGGAGTATAGGACTTAGGAGGGAAGAGGTAAGAGGTAAGCACGGTGCTCTGTGGGAGCGATCCCCAGATCGTCCCTCACCTAACGCTAGGTGAGGGAAA
>NZ_JBNGHF010000083.1:0-13003 GCF_050611805.1 Methylotuvimicrobium sp. | reverse complement strand
TCGCCTGGAGCGATTTTGAACAGCTTTAGCTGGCCCGCAGGGCGAAACCCAGGGACGGGTTTCGTAGCAGTATCGCGGTTGTCGGTCCGCGAACCGACTACACATAAGTGTCGCGATAGCGACACAAAGCCTTATTTAGGTTTCAAATAAACTAAATCTTTATAGTTAACCAGGAAAAAGGAATATTTTAACTATATGATTTTCTACAGTGTTTTAATGCGTTTGCCCTGCTTTTCATGACTGAAATTGTGTTTTACTGGCAAGGCGTAATTCATGCTTTACTATTATTGCTCGTTGCCAACGGTGCGCCGGTCATTGCCTGGAAATTGTTCAGAAGGCGTTTTGCATGGCCCGTAGATGCAGGTGTTATATTATCCGACGGTCGACCGTTGTTCGGAAGTTCGAAGACTTGGCGCGGCATTTTGAGCTCGATTGGCTTAGTCTCCGCCGTATCTTGGTCGATGGGTTATGGGTTGGCGGTCGGCGCCGCGTTTGGCGGGTTGGCAATGATTGGCGATTTGTCGGCTAGTTATGTCAAGCGACGACGAGGAATGGTCGAAAGTAGCCATGCACGGGGACTTGATACGATTCCGGAATCGCTGTTGCCGGTGGTTTTGTTGAAGTCGCAGTTGGCATTGAACGGGCTCGATATCGCCGCAGTTGTCTTATTATTTTTTACGATCGAAGAGTTCGTCTCGCCGATTTTATATCGCCTGCATATCCGTAAACGTCCTTACTAAATCCTTATGAGCTTAAAAGACAATCACTTGCGGGTTTTGACTTATAACATTCACAAAGGCTTTAATGTCGGCAATCGGCGGTTCGTTCTGCACCAAATCCGAGAGGCTTTGATTGCTGCGGATGCCGATTTATTGTTTTTGCAAGAAATGCAGGGCGAGCATGTGCACCGCGAAAAGAGCATTCCGGATTGGCCCGAACGTTCGCAGTTCGAATTCATCGCCGAAGGTGTCTGGCCTTATTACGCTTACGGCAAAAATGCGATCTACAATGCCGGTCATCATGGCAATGCTATTTTGAGCAAATATCCTTTCGAAAGTTACGAAAATATCAATGTGTCGCCTTTTCCGTGGGCTAGCCGAAGTTTGCTACATGGCGTGGTTCGCTTGAAAGCGGATATTCAACCATTGCACATCGTTTGTATCCATTTCGGGTTGACCGGCAAGGAGCGTCGCCTGCAAGTCGCTAAGCTTTGCGAAAGGATCGATGAGCATGTTCCGCACGATGCGCCGTTGATCGTGGCCGGAGATTTCAACGATTGGTTGGGGCAGGCCGAACGCTATTTTTACGAACACTTGGATCTCAAAGAGGTATTCAGGTCCACGCATGGCCGCTATGCCCGAACTTTTCCGGCTTGGTTGCCTATCTTGCCTATGGATAGAATTTATTTTCGGGGTTTAGTGCCGTTATTTTGCGAGCGTTTGGCTCATGCGCCTTGGCATGTATTATCCGATCATTCGCCGCTGGCGGCCACATTCGAAATATGATGAAAATGCTCGACCCTAATGAGACGTCTAAATGGAATTTACCGAATCTTTTGACCGGCTTTCGTTTTGTTGCCGCGCCTTTTTTATTGTGGCTGGCTTGGAACGGATATGCAGTAGCCTTCATGATTTTATTGGCGGTCGCTTTCTTGACCGATTTGTTGGATGGTTGGACGGCTCGTTTAACCGGACAGGTTTCAGAATTCGGCGCGGTACTCGACAGTTGGGCCGATGTTATTACCTATTTGACGATCGCGTTGAGTTGTTGGTGGTTGTGGCCCGAAATCGTTGCGCGCGAATGGTTTTATGTTATTTTGATTGTCGCCAGTTGTTTGCTGCCATCGGCGGCAGGGCTCTTGAAATTCGGCCGGTTTACCAGTTATCACACCTGGAGCGTTAAATTAGCAGCCGCTTCGATGGGGGGGAGTTTATATCTGATGTTTCTGGGCGGGCCTATTTGGCCGTTTCGCGTCGCGGCGGTTATTTGTATTTTAGCGGCTTTCGAAGAGATCGTTATTACCTTGTTATTGAAAAATCCGCGCTCCGACGTTCGTTCGCTTTGGCATGTGGTTCGAAAGGTGAAAGGTGAAAGGTGAAAGGGGAAAGGGGAAAGGGGAAAGGGCGGCTCGAGAGGGGCGTTTGGTGTTCTGCTCTTATTAAACGTAGCCCGGATTGCGCTACGCCGCTTAGATTCGCCGGAAAAGGCTCGGTTTTTTAAAGCAGAAAGTTGTGATCGGCGCTAGTCTTGAGTTTATCCTAAAAAGACCTGTTTGGCATGTGTTGTAGACCGTTCGTGCTGAGCCAAGTCGAAGCATGAAGGGGCTACAACACTTTCATCGGCTTGGTGAAACCTCAAACTACCGTTCACTCTTCGAAAGGGCTCTCCTGAGCGCATTCGAAGGGCTGAGGACGAACGGTAGTTTGAGGCTCTCAACTCTCTCAACTGCTCTTTTTAGGTTTATCGATGGGTTCTGAGAGCCGGGTGGAGGAAAGACTCGAGTTTTTGCCGGACGATGCGGGGGTTCTCGCTTTCCTGCACCGCTAAGATTCCTTCAATAATCATTTCTCGGATAAACATTTCTTCTTTATCTTTTTGTTTGAGTTTATTGCCCATCGGACTGAATACCAAGTTGCCTAATAAAGAACCGTAGAGCGTCGTTAAAAACGCTACCGCGATCGAAGGGCCTAATTGCGAAGGATCGGATAAATTGCCCATAACGCCGATTAAACCGACGACGGTTCCTATCATGCCCATGGCCGGAGCCACGCCGGCCATTGTCGACATCATTGCAATACCTGTTTGATGGCGCTGCGAAGTCATTTCATTATCGTTTTCCATGACGCGCCTCACTTCATCCGGCGCGATGCCGTCGACGACCAACATCAACGCATTGCGAATGAAAGGGTCCTTGATCTTAAGCATATCCTCTTCCAATGCCAGCAAGCCCCCTCGGCGAGCTCGGTCGGCTAATTTAACGAATAAATTAATTTGCGCATGCGGATTTGGCTTTTCCATTCTGAAGCTTTGCCAAATATATTTGGGCAACATGGCGAAGGTTTTTAGCGGGTAAGCCATCATTGTCGCACCCAGCGTACCGCCGGCGACTAAAATGATCGAAGGTCCGTTGATTAAGGAAAAAGGGTTTCCGTGGTCCAGCAATACAGCGACGGCAATCGCGCATAAGGCGACAAATGGGCCGAAGATGGTAGCAAAATCCATGTAGACAGGTTGTTTCACAGTGGCTCTATTCTATTAGTTATATGACTAAGATTGCATGGCATGATGCAAATATCTGCAAACCTCATGGCTCCAGAAAGTTATTAGTCATGAAATCCTTCGTAAAAAAGCAGATGATCTCGGTCAGAGGCCAAATGCACTCTTAATACAGGATGGTATTCATGATTTTGTACGTTTCGAGGAAATGATGAAATTCTGAATGTTGGACATTTGATAGCTGTAAAAATAGCACAGAGTTCGTCTTGTTAAATGGATTTCGGATAAAGATTGAAAATGCTTAACCCGGAAAAGACGGGATCAAAGAGTAAATCACTTACGTAACATAGCAAAACGTTACTTTATAAACTATAAACCTAAAAAGAGCAGTTGGCATGTGTTGTAGACCGTTCATGCAGAGCCAAGTCGAAGCATGAGCGGATTCCAAGCGCCCCTTTTTTGGGCGAGCATTCTAAATACCGCCCAACCTTCGATAAGGCTCAGGGCGAACGGGATTCAGAATGCTCAACATATTATTGGAAGTGCTCGCTGTCGTCGATTGATTCGCTTCAGCATCCTTCGCATCAGTTTACGAACTCGCTTCGGTGGCTTGGCCTTTAATGATATTACTGACGATGTCGATCGGTAGCGGAAATACGATCGTTGACGATTTTTCTCCGGCGATCTCGGTCAACGTCTGCAGATAGCGAAGTTGTATGGCTTGTGGCTGTTGCGCGAGTATCGTCGCGGCTTGCAATAATTTTTCCGAGGCTTGCATTTCGCCTTCCGCATGAATGATTTTCGCTCGGCGGGTGCGTTCTGCTTCGGCTTGCTTGGCGATAGCCCTTATCATGCTTTCGTCGAGATCAACATGCTTGATTTCGACATTCGCGACCTTGATGCCCCAGGCATCGGTTTGCTGGTCGAGAATGGTTTGGATGTCGATATTCAATTTGTCGCGCTCGGCCAGCATTTCGTCCAGCTCATGTTGGCCCAGCACTGAGCGAAGCGTCGTTTGAGCCAATTGGCTGGTGGCTTCGTAAAAGTTTTCGACTTGAATAATCGCCTTGTCAGGGTCGATGACTCGGAAATAAACCACGGCATTGACCTTGACCGAGACATTGTCGCGAGATATGACATCTTGCGACGGTACGTCCATGACGATGGTACGTAGGTCGACCCTGACCATTTGTTGAATGATCGGGATCACGATTATGAAGCCGGGGCCTTTGACTTTGTAAAAGCGGCCAAGCGTGAAAATCACGCCGCGTTCGTATTCACGTAAAATTCTAAATGCGCTGATCAATAACAGCAACGCGAAACTGCCGAAAATTAAACCGAAATATTCAAACATCTTTGTGCTCCTGGTTGGGCGTGGAATTAACCTCGAGGATAAGGCCGTTCCGGCCGGTTACGCGAACCCGCTGGTTTTTTTTGAGTGTTTCGCGGGTGCGGGCTTGCCAAATTTCGCTATGGATACGGACGGGGCCTAGGTCGGTAAAATCGGCAAGTGCAATACCGGTTTCGCCAAGCAATTCTTCCCGGCCGCTTACGATGGGCTTTTGCCTGGATTTTAACAACATGCCTAAGGCGAAAATCAAGAATGCTGCGCTGGTAAGCGCGAAAGCGCCGACTAAGGCAATGTCGATGCCGAATCCGGGGGCATCGGTATCCATTAGAATGACGGAACCGATCACGAACGCGGTCAAGCCGCCGAAACCGAGTATGCCGATACTAGGTACGAAGGCTTCGGCGATCATTAGTGAAATGCCTAAAAGAATCAATGCGAATCCGGCATAGTTAATCGGTAAGACTTGAAATGCGAAAAGCGCCAACAATAAGCAAATGCCGCCAATGGTGCCCGGGACGATGGCTCCGGGATTGGAAAATTCGAATATCAGGCCGTAAATTCCGGCAATAAGTAAGATATAAGCGATATTCGGATTAGTAATTACTGCCAATAATTCGCTTCGCCAGTCAGGCTCTAATGCTTGAAACGCTACATTGTCTGTCGATAAAACGATATCGCGCCCGAGTACGTTAATTTTTCGTTGATCGAGTTGTTTTAACAATTCGTATCCATCGGTAGCCAGGATATCGACAACATTGAGTTTTAGGGCCTTTTCGGCCGAAAGACTTGCCGCTTCACGAACGGCTTGTTCTCCCCAATCGGCGTTTCTGCCGCGCATTTCGGCCAGGCTTCTGATATATGCAACTGCATCGTTAATGGCTTTTTGCGCCATTGCGTTTTTAGGCGATTTGTTTGAAGAAGTCTGGTCGGCGGATTGATCTTTGCCGGGATGTTCACCCGGGGTCTCGGTTGGGCCGATTAATTGTACCGGTGTAGCGGCGCCTAGATTGGTTCCCGGCGTCATTGCGGCGATATGGCTTGCGTAAAGGATATAAGTTCCGGCGCTAGCGGCTCGTGCCCCGCCCGGTGTGACATAAGTGATCACCGGGATCGGCGAGGCGATGATTTTTTTAATGATTTGTCGCATCGACGTATCGAGGCCGCCCGGCGTGTCGAGCGTGATCAATATCGCTTTAGCTCCGGATTCGGAAGCCTTGTCCATGCTGCGCTCGATATAGTCCGAAGTCGCAGGACCAATAGCATCTTGAATGGTCAATTGTACAATCGTTGTTGCGGGAATAGCAGCTTGATTATTTTCAGCCGAGACGGAATTGATAAACAAAGCCATGACAAAAAGTAGCGGCAGGACTGTGCGGCGGTCGATGTGTCTTTTCATGAATAGCTACCTGATTATTCCAAGCAGATGCGGCTATCTCGAGTCTACGCCATGAATGGCTCATCGGCAATAGTTGTTATTTGTTCGGCTGGTGTTTGCCAGGAAAGGTGTCGAGTTTGTCGCTCTTACAGGCGGCGGATGTTGGGATGAGGCTCTAGACATTGCCATTCATGGCGCGTTTTTTCCTTAATTTAGCGCTTATGGGACCGTAAGTACCCACTCTGCCGAGGCGGGTTTTTTCTGGTTCCCACGGTACTCCGTGGGAACCCATACGTTGGCTGCCGAGGCAAGATCGGTATCCATCCTTTATGGAGGGCCGTGGGAACGAGACAAGGCCTTCCATTAAGAAAGCCAAGTTGGTTTTCAGCTAACTCCTCTCTTTATTTCTAAATTACTCCCTTTTGATTGAAAAACCGTCTAAGAATAAAAGGTATGGGATGTGTCTATCGAGGACCGCCATAAACCCATCCATGGGGGCTTCACTGCAGCTCCTTGCTGCCGACATCCTCGCTAGGCACACCCCATACCTTCATAAAGTTAACCATTTTTTGAGTATAAAGGGATTAGGAGAAGTAAGTACTCGCTCCACCGAAGGCCGATTTATTTCGCTTTTAACCGGGTCAATGCTTCGGTAACATGAGGTTCGATGGCTTTATACATGACCTGGTGCATTTTGGGGTTGCCAGCGATAATGTTGCCGGTTTCCATGTAATTATCTTGAAAGGCAAAATCGGTGGCGACGCCGCCGGCTTCCTTGATCAGCAGGATGCCGGCCGCCATGTCCCAAGGATGTAATCCGATTTCCCAAAAACCGTCGAGTCGGCCGATTGCGACATAGGCTAGATCGAGTGCTGCCGCTCCGGCACGGCGTATACCTGCGGAATCGGCATGTATGGTCCGGAACATGCCGAGGTAGGCATCGAGATGTTGCTGACTTTTAAACGGAAAACCGGTTCCGATGAGTGCGCCTTTGAGTCCGGCTTGATTGGTCACGCGGATGCGCCGGTTATTCATCATCGCGCCGCCGCCGCGTTCGGCGGTAAACAATTCATCGCGTAACGGGTCGTAAACCACGCCGAGTTCCAATTTGCCTTTGACTTGCAGAGCTATCGATACGGCATAGACAGGAAAACCGTGTAGGAAGTTGGTTGTACCGTCCAGCGGGTCGATAATCCAAACGAAATCGTTGCCTTTGTGTTCGCCGCTTTCTTCAGCCAAAATCGCGTGATCGGGAAAGGCGGTTTTAATGATTTTGATGATTTCCTGTTCGGCCATGCGGTCGACTTCGGTCGCGAAATCGTTGATGCCTTTCCGGTTGATTTGAAGTTTTCCGACATTGTCGGCCGAGCGGGAAATTATCTCACCGGCGTTTCTGGCGGCGCGCACGGCAATATTGAGCATGGGATGCATGATATTTGATATGAAGCTGAATTAGAAAATATCAATAGCATATCAAATCTTTTGTTAAAATTTTCCGTTTTTTCAAATGGCGGGGCTACGCATTGTTGTCGAATATTAAAATCGTATTGGTCGAAACCTCTCATCCCGGCAATATTGGAGCGGTTGCCCGGGCCATGAAGAATATGAACCTTAAAAATTTGGTTTTGGTTGCTCCGAAGCAATTTCCCTGCGCGGATGCCACTGCCAGAGCTTCCGGGGCGGACGATATTTTGAGTTCCGCTTTAATTTGCGACAGCTTGCAAGAGGCTGTCGCCGATTGTTCCATTGTCGTAGGAACCAGTGCTCGTTGCCGCACGATTAGTTGGCCGGAGTTGACGCCTAGAGAATGTGCTGATCTCTTGAAAACCGAAGCGCTCGACCATAAGGCTGCAATCGTATTCGGTAGAGAACACTCCGGGTTGAAAAATCATGAATTGGACCTGTGTCGTTATTTATTGCGAATCCCGTGCAACAAAGACTTCAGTTCATTAAATCTTGCCGCCGCCGTACAGGTGGTTACTTATGAATTATTCGTAGCTTCAGGCCAGGATTATGAAGTCGCTGCCGGTGATAAAGGCAAAGGCTTGTTGGCGACAGCCGCTCAGATGGAAGCGTTTTACGAGCACATGATCGAAGCGCTATCCGATATCGGCTTCATGCATCCCGATAAATCGAAGTCTGTGATGCGACGTTTGCGTAGAATCTATAACCGGGCTCGTCTAGAGAGTAAAGAGGTGGACCTATTGCGCGGAATTTTGCGAATGTCGCAAGGCAATAAAAAGAAGGGCTAATTATGTGGCGAGAAATCAAAGAGAATATCGATTGCGTGTTCGAACGGGATCCAGCAGCACAAACGGTGTTTGAAGTAATTACCGCTTATCCCGGTTTTCATGCATTGTTGATTCATAGAGTCGCGCATTTCTGTTGGCAAGCCGGTTTTCGATGGTTTGGACGCTTTATATCGCATATCGGCCGTTGGTTGACTGGGATCGAAATTCATCCGGGGGCGACGATCGGCAGACGTTTTTTTATCGATCATGGCATGGGGGTCGTAATCGGCGAAACTGCAGTGATCGGCGACGACTGTACGCTTTACCATGGTGTTACGCTAGGCGGGACCTCATGGAACAAAGGTAAGCGACATCCGACCTTGCATGACGGAGTTGTCGTGGGGGCCGGTGCCAAAGTACTAGGGCCGATTGAAATCGGCGAGGGTGCGCGCATCGGTTCGAATTCAGTCGTGTTGAAATCGGTTCCGGCGGGCGCGACTGTGGTTGGGATACCCGGACATGTGATTGATCCTAAAACCAAAAAATCCGATTCCGAGCGAAAAAAAATCGCCGCAAAAATGGGTTTCGATGCTTACGGTACCAGTGACGACATGACAGATCCTGTCGCTAAGGCAATTAATCATATGTTGGATCATATGCAAGCCGTGGACGGGCGGCTTGAAATAATGAAAAAAGCGCTAAAAGATGCCGGTATCGCCTGTCCTGACCAGTCGATTCCGGAAGATGATTATAAGAGCGATAAGTTGGATGAGATTTGAAAAGTTTAAGGGGCAAGGTGAAAGGTGAAAGATGAAAGATGAACATCTGCTGTTTTTCTTGCTCTTGGGGGACGTTATACCTTTGGCACTTCAAATTTCGGTAGTGTCCAAGGATGCGTAGGGGGGAGTGTCCGACAAATGCTTTGCCAGTACCTGCCATATGACGGGTACCTCGGTGCCGAATTTTGATTTACGATCGGTATAATCCAAATGAGTTTCTTTCAAAGTTGACTAATTTGCTTGGTTAAGTATAGTAATGCGCATTGATTTGCTATTTGAGGATTAGGTTGTGCGATTAACCACAAAAGGCCGCTATGCAGTAACAGCCATGCTTGATCTGGCTTATCACAGTCAACAAGATCCGGTTACTTTAACCGATATCGCGACTCGCCAGACTATTTCTTTGTCTTATTTGGAACAGTTGTTCGCTCGTTTACGAAGAGCAGGCATGGTTACCGGTGTGCGCGGGCCCGGCGGGGGTTATCGTCTGAGCCGTGCGGCGAGCGAGATCAATATTGCCGAAATCATTGAGGCCGTCGATGAACCGCTGGATACCACTAAATGTGCCGGCGAAGGCAATTGCCAAAACAACAAAGCGTGTTTGACTCATGACTTATGGATGGGGCTTAGCGATCAGATTCGGGGATACTTAAAAGGCATCAGCCTCGGCGATTTATTGACGAGACATCATGTTCAGGAAGTTGCCAAGCGGCAAGAACAAGATACAAAAGTGGTCGAAATTCATCGGCAACAAAGAGTCGGCGCCTAAGTTTTCAAACGCATGGTCTATCTCGATCATAATGCCACGACGCCGCTCGATGAGCGCGTTTTAGAGGCGATGCTGCCGTTTTTGAAATCTTTTTACGGTAATCCGTCGGCTCTGTATCGGATCGGTCGATTATCGCGTAGTGCGATTGAAACGGCTAGGGAGCAAGTCGCTGCGCTTGTCGGCGTCTCTCCCGGTCAGGTACTTTTTACCAGCGGAGGCACCGAATCGAATAATTTGGCATTAAACTCGATCGAAAGTCATTCGCGATTATTGATTTCCAGTATTGAACATCCATCCATTACGGAGCCAGTCGAACGCTTGCGAAATCGTAGTTGCTCGGTTGATGTTCTGGCAGTTGATGAAAACGGTATCTTCGAGCGCGAATCTTTCGCGCGATACTGTGCAAATAGACCTAATTTTGCCTCTTTGATATTGGCTAATAATGAAACCGGAGTGATACAGTCTATCGCCGAGGGGGCCGGCGTGTTGCGCGAGCAGGGAACAATAGTCCATACCGATGCGGTGCAGGCGGCCGGAAAAATTCCGTTGGTGTTCGATTCGCTCAATGTTCATTTGATGTCGATATCCGGTCATAAAATTTACGGCCCCAAAGGTAGTGGTGCGTTGATTGTCGAAAAAGGCACAGAACCGGAACCTTTGCAACTCGGCGGCGGTCAAGAACAAGGTTTCCGAGCAGGTACCGAAAATGTCGCGGCAATCGTCGGTTTCGGTAAGGCGGCAGAATTGGCCCTTTCTGAAATGCCGCAATGGCGAAATCAAATACTTGATTTAAAGCAGCTGTTGGAGCAGGGATTGGCGGAGTTGAACGCAACTATTTTTAGTCAAGCGGTAGAGCGATTACCCAATACCGTGCAATTCGGGATTGACGGCGTCGATGGTGAGATGTTGTTGATGCAACTCGATAAAAAAGGCTTTGCGGTATCGAGCGGTTCGGCTTGTGCCAGTGGTGGAGGCATGCCGAGTCCGGTCTTGACGGCGATGGGTGTTACCCGGGATTTAGCCAAAAGCGCTTTGCGCGTCAGTTTGGGTAAAGCCAATACCGAAGCGGATATTACCGATTTTGTGAAATGTTTAAAAACTATTTTGAATCGAACCTAATGTTAAGAGGTGTTGAATGGCGATTTCTTTAACCGAGAGCGCGGCAAAACAAATTAAAAAACAATTGGACAAACGCGGCAGCGGCGTGGGTTTGAAATTAGGCGTTAAAAAATCCGGTTGTTCCGGTTTCGCTTATACGATCGATTATGCCGATGAAGTTCATGAAGGCGATCGTGTGTTCGAAAAATACGGGGTCAAGGTCATTACGACGCAAGACGATCTCGCTGTGATTGATGGAATCGAGTTGGATTATCGCCGCGAAGGTATCAACGAAGCATTCAAATTCAATAATCCGAATGTCACCGGCATGTGCGGTTGCGGCGAAAGTTTTTCGGTGTGATCCCTGTCCAGAAATAGAAAATTCAAAGCGAGTACCGTAGGAAGTGCATCGCGCACCTTTCTAAGCTACCGAACTCGACACAACTCCCGGCCTAGGTGCATGATGCATACGCTGCACCTAGCGATTTATAATCCATGATAACCAGCAATTTCCCGGATATTTTGAGATTAAAAAGCAGGAACATAGATCTTTAGTATTTCGTGATAAATAACGTCCAGGAGCTATGAGCTTTGTTGAGGGTTCGGTAGCTCGCTTGACAGGACGCCGTAAATATGTCCGTGTAGGCTTGACGGCGGCTTTCCCTGCCGCCGACACCTGTCAATCGAGCAATCGAGCAATCGAACCCTCCTTAATAGGAAAATTATTTACGACCAAATTCTTAGCTAAAATCGCTTTTTTTCGGCAGTCTTGGCTAATCTCCTCATTTTGCTTCAACTCTTTTGCAGCAAAAGTCTTCATTCGGAACCTTTCGTGCTCAATCATTCTCATCTGTATACTCGACATAATTCCCGTCGATTGATACAGCCATTCGTTGCAATTATAGGCGGAGGCCCTGCCGGGCTTATGGCTGCTGAAGCGTTAAGTCAAAGCGGCGTTCGGGTCGGTGTTTACGATGCGATGCCGTCGGTCGGTCGTAAGTTTTTGATGGCCGGCAAGGGCGGTATGAATATTACACATTCCGAAGCCTACAATATTTTTTTATCGCGCTACGGTAAACGAAGCGGCGTCATCAAGCCGATGCTCGATGCGTTCGGTCCCGATCAACTTAGAAAATGGTTGCGCGATCTCGGTGTCGAAACTTTTATCGGCAGTTCCGGGCGTGTATTTCCAACCGACATGAAAGCAGCGCCCTTGCTGCGCGCCTGGTTGCATCGTCTGCGTGAAACGGGTGTTATTTTTCACATGCGTCACCGTTGGCAAGGTTGGTCCGAAACCGGCGAGTTGATATTTCTAACGCCTCAAGGCGAAAGATCGATTCGTGCCGATGCCACGGTTTTGGCATTGGGCGGTGGTAGTTGGTCGAAACTGGGTTCGGATGGTGTTTGGGTTGATTGTCTGGTTAATCGTAATATTCCTGTAGCGTCTCTTAGACCATCGAATTGCGGTTTTGAAACGGCCTGGAGCGATCGATTTCGCGAGGCTTTTGCCGGGCAAGCGGTCAAGTCTGTAGCGGTAAGCGTTAGTGCAGGCGGTATCTCGGACCCTACAAATGGAGAGTTTACTATTACGCAATACGGCGTCGAAGGCAGCTTGATTTATGCATGGTCGGCGCAATTGCGCGAGCAAATCGATGCAATCGGTGTGGCGGTGATGATATTGGATTTACTCCCCGAAACCGAGCTACAGGCACTGATAAATAAATTATCCCGGCCGCGAGGCAAAAATTCGCTGGCCAATTTCTTAAGAAAATCCGCCGGCATAAAAGGCGTTAAAGCCGCATTGCTGCGCGAATTAGCCGATGCGGACGATTATCGCGATATGCATCGATTGGCTTCAAAAATCAAAGCTTTACCGATTCGATTAACGGCAACCCGACCGCTCGACGAAGCGATCAGTAGCGCAGGCGGCGTGATGTTCGAAGCGCTCGACGACTGTTTGATGCTGAAAGACATGCCAGGCATATTTTGTGCCGGCGAAATGCTCGATTGGGAAGCTCCGACCGGCGGTTATTTATTGACGGCTTGTTTTGCGAGCGGATTTGTGGCTGGAAACGGGGTTTTGGAATGGTTGGGTGATTTAGATAGCGGTGAGCGGTAAGCAGTGAGCAGGGAAAGAGGAAAGAGGAAAGAGGAAAGAGGAAAGAGGAAAGAGGAAAGAGGAAA
>NZ_JBNGHF010000082.1:0-13129 GCF_050611805.1 Methylotuvimicrobium sp. | reverse complement strand
TCGATAGACACATCCCATACCTTTTATTCTTAGACGGTTTTTCGATCAAAAGGGATTAGAGTGCGATCCATAAAATAAGAATAAAACCATGACTGAAGAAGCGATCAAAAAATCGATCTATCAAAGAGAAGAGCCGGAGGGTTTTCTAGAGACGCTCGGCGTTCGGTATTATCGGTTTTTGGCTAAAAAAGCCGGCACGTCCGAATTGCATAATGTCAGTATCGATGACTTACAGCCCGATGCAACGCTGCAGGCATTGTCGACTAATATCACGGCATTCGCGGCTGTGATAGCCTTTGCCATAGGCGCTCTGACCACATTCGTGACTATATGGATAGAATGGACATTTCAAGCGTCAATGACAACGGCAGCCTATTATTTGCTGTATGGTTCGGTGCTGATCGTGATGTTGACGGTCGAAATGACAGTCCTGTTTTGGTTAGGGCTTAAAATTGTCTACAGCCTTGCCTGCTTAACCGGGCATAACCAAGCTACCAAAGACTTTTGTCTGCCGGGCGATGATGCCGTGCCCAATATTTTAGCGCGCGCGGCACTGGAAGTCCCTGATCCGATCATTCGTTATTTAGGTATCGATCCGCTAAAGCATTTATCCAAATCTAAATTATTTCTAGTTACGCTTTTATATAAAGCAAAAGTCATCCTCAGTAGTCTGGGGGTGAAGTTTTTACTGGTCCGCTTTTTTGGAAAAGGCGATATACGCTTGACCTTTAGTTGGGTCGCTATTCCGATAACCGGTCTATGGGATGCCTTTACATTGTATAAAGTGGCAAGAGAGGCGAGATTGCGCTTATTCGGGAATAAGCTGGCCGAACACATTGCGATGAATGTCATCACCGATGACGTCATTGCACAATTGAGCCTTAAAGCGCGCGAAGGTTCGGTCAGGGCGGTAGCCGTCATGATGGTATTGGCGCAACATTACCATCCGAATATGTTGGTATTACTGCATAGGCTCTGTTCCACCTTCGAAATCGATGAGACAAAAGAATACGATAACTGGGAAGATTTTTTAGCACTCTTGGATGAAGTCGCCGAACACGAGCGCTATTTTTTGCTTGATCTGCTTTGTGTGTCCGCCGCTTTCGACGGACATTTATCGCGATTGGAGCGATACCATTTGCCGGAGGCATTTAAAGAATTGACCGAAGAATACATGCAGCGTGCGGAAAAATTAAAAAATATGTTGCTTAACGGGCAGCTACATGCGGCTAAAGACTTATGCGAACTGGATTTTAATGCGGGATAATGCCGGGATTTGAAGTGTAATAGGAATAAAACCAAGATCTCAGGTGTTCATTTCTCGGGCGGCATCCAACAGTTCTTCAATAAAATGCCGGCTGTAGGCGGGTAAATAATTCTGCCGCAAGTAGGCAATCTTGGTCATCGAGCTGGGTATGAGATCGGACAAGTTGCGGACTACCAAATCAGTATCGGCTATCGGGTCGTATGCCATGCTGGCGATCAGGCCGACACCCAATCTCAAGCGCACGTAAGTTTTGATGATATCGGTATCGGCTGCCGCGAGCACCACATCCATTTGCAATTCCCGGTCGTTAAAGGCCTTCTCGATATTGGAACGGCCGGTAAAGCCGAGCGAGTAGGTGAGAATCGGAAACGATGCCAAGCGTTCCAAGGTTAAGTCCCCGCTAGCCAGCGGATGTTCTTTTGGGATGACAACGGCATGGTGCCATTCGTAACAGGGATTGATGATCAAGGTCTCATCGTCGGCGACCTTTTCGGTGCAAATAGCCAGATCGGCCAGGTCTTTATGCAGAAAGTCGATCAGGTGGTCGGGTGAGGACTGCACGATATAAACCTTAACGCCGGGATATTTGGCGCGGAAGCGTTGTATTGGCTTCGGCAAAAAATATTTTGCTTGAGTATGCGTCGTCGCGACATGCAGGATTCCGCTGTCGCCATTGCAGTATTCCGAGGCAAGCGATTGGATATTTTTTTTGGCTTGCTGAATGGTTAATGCCTGCGCCAATACTTTTTGCCCCAACTCGGTCAGACCGGTCAGTTTTTTGCCGTTTCTTGTCAATAAAGGCGAGCCCAATTCTTCCTCGAATAAATGTAATTGTCGGCTAACCGCCGATTGCACGATATGCATGCTGTCGGCGGCCTTGGAGAGGTTGAAACCGTTTTCATGCAGGGTGCGAAGTAATTCAATCTGGCTGAGATTCATGAGGTGATGGCCTGAAGCGTTTTTAATATCTAATTTTTAGAATTATAAATCGAATTATATCGTTTTAATAATCAACCTGATTAGCAAGATGCTTCAGCTTGCCGAAGCCAAGTGTCCGAGCAGGGGGCAGTCGTAGTCGCCAAAACTAAAATATGCGGTTACCCAAGCTCCAGCTTGGGTAACCTGTTCAGGAAGCTCTAGCTACCGAATATCAAGGAAGATTGAATCAGCGAGCCGGGGTTGATTGCGGTTGTTCCGGTCTCTAGAAGCTAGAGCTTCAGAGGTGTATTTTCCAAGCTGGAGCATGGGAAATGGCTGGATGCGGGATGGCTGTTTTTTTAGCTTGATGCGTATGGGATCGTACCCACTCATAAGAGTCTTTCCATTTTTGCCCACCGTTTTCGGAAACCACCCGCCAAATCGTTGAACGCGCCATCCATACATTCGTTCAGTTAAACCAATGCGCATGCTTAATATGCAGCGACACCCGGTCACCTTTGTTTAAAGCCAGTTCGCGAAATTGTTCGTTCGGCATTTCCGCAAAGATCGTCGTTGCCTTGCCGTTAGTGCCGTCCTTGCTCAATTCCAGCCGGATGATAGCGCCCAGGTGTTGCCAATCTTTTAAATAAACGGGGGCGTTGGCGGGATCTTGCGGTTTTTCGACTTGGATGTTGTGTGGACGCACATGAGCGATGATCCCTTTGGGATCGTCGATACTGATTCCGGCGCCGGCAAGCCAGGCGCTGTCGCCCTGTTCCAGCTGAAAGACATTGGTATGGCCGATGAAGCGCGACACGAAATCGTTGTTCGGGCTGTCGTAAATTTCGCTGGGCGAGCCTTTTTGCTCGATCTTGCCGTGATTGAGCACGACGATCTGGCTGGCGACTTCCATGGCTTCTTCCTGATCGTGAGTCACGAAAATGCTGGTGACGTTAAGCTCATGGTGCAAATGCCGCAGCCACAGCCGTAAATCTTTGCGAACGCTGGCATCGAGCGCGCCGAACGGTTCGTCCAGCAACAACACCGACGGTTCGACAGCCAAGGCGCGGGCCAATGCGATGCGTTGGCGTTGGCCGCCGGAAAGTTGATCGGGGAAACGATCGGCCAGCCAGTCCAATTGCACCAAATTGAGCAAAGCATGCACTTTTTCCTGGATTTTGGCTTCGTTAGGACGTTCCTTTTTCGGTTTGACCCTAAGACCGAAGGCGATATTGTCAAATACCGTCATGTGCCGGAATAACGCGTAATGTTGAAATACAAAGCCGATTTGCCGGTTTTTGACCGGCTGATCGGTGACGTCGCTGCCGTTCAATAACACTTGGCCTCGATCCGCTTGTTCCAGTCCGGCAATGATGCGCAGTAAGGTGGTCTTGCCGCAGCCGGACGGTCCCAGTAATGCGACCAGTTCGCCTTCAGGGATTTCCAGGTTGATGTTGTCCAGGGCGGCGAAATTGCCGAAGCGTTTGCTGATATGGTTTAAAGTAATGCTCATCGTGATGCTCTCGTTCAAATTTGTTTATGTAGGCTGGGTGCGCCCATTCCCAAGCTCCCGCTTGGGAATGCAGTCCCGGAAGCTCGTGCTTCCCGAGACCGGCAAGCGGAGCTTGCAAGATCGTTTCCCAAGCAGAGCTTGGGAAACAGCGAGACAGCGAGCTTTTTTCCGCTTCCCGTGGTCCTCTGTTCAAATGGTTCCCACGCTCCGGTGGGAACGAGAAAGCGTCATGCGGCTTTCCTATCCTGCTTTTGCCGCCATTCCAAATAGGTTTTCACAATCAAGGTAACCACCGCCAAGCCTGCTAGCAGCGAGGCGCTGGCGAACGAGCCGACGAAGTCGTATTCGTTGTAGGTGATTTCGACATGCAGCGGCAGGGTATTGGTCAGCCCTCGAATATGGCCGGAAACCACCGACACCGCGCCGAACTCGCCCATTGCCCGAGCATTGCAGAGCAGCACGCCATACAGAAGTCCCCATTTGATATTGGGAAGGGTGACTTTAAAAAAAGTCTGCCAACCGCTGGCGCCCAGCGATAAAGCGGCTTCTTCCTCTTCATGCCCCATTTCCTGCATCAAAGGAATCAACTCGCGGGCGACGAAGGGAAAGGTCACGAACAAGGTCGCCAGAATGATGCCGGGCACCGCGAAGATGATCTTGAGGTCGTATTCGGACAACCATGGGCCTAGCCAGCCTTGAGCGCCGAATACCAACACATAAATCAAACCGGCGATGACCGGCGACACCGAGAAAGGCAGGTCGATTAGCGTGATCAATAAACTTTTGCCGCGAAACTCAAAACGGGCGATGGCCCAGGCCGCGCAAATGCCGAAAAAAGTCGTTAGCGGCACGGTCACAGCAGCGGTCAACAGCGTCAGCCGTATTGCCGCCAGAGTGTCGGGGTGAGTCAGGCTGTCGCTGTATGCCGTCCAGCCTTTGCTGAAGGCTTCGATCAGTACGGTCGCCAGCGGCAGGATCAAGAACAGCCCGATAATCGTCAAGGTTGTTCCTATCAGTCCAAAGCGAACCCAGCCCGCATCGTTTAGCGCGATCGGTTTAGGTTGGTATGCATGAGTTGCAGTCACTGTATTCATTTAAGCGTCTCTCACAGTTGGCCGCTGCGGCGGCGCACCCACCATTGCAGCGCGTTGACCAGTAATAACAATAAAAACGAAATGATCAGCATGGTCAGTCCGATCGCGGTCGCGCCGGCATAATCGTATTGCTCCAGCTTGGTGATGATCAGCAGTGGCACGATTTCGGACACATAGGGCATGTTGCCGGCGATGAAAATAACCGAGCCGTATTCGCCGACCCCGCGCGCGAAGGCCAGCGCGAAACCGGTCAGTGTTGCCGGCAGGATATTGGGCAGAATGATTCGGATAAACGTTTGTAGACGGTTGGCGCCGAGGCTTGCGGCCGCTTCCTCCATCGCTGTGTCGAATTCCTGCAGCACCGGCTCGACGGTGCGCACGACAAACGGTAGTCCGATAAAAATCAGCGCAAACACGATGCCGAGCGGTTTATAGGCGATTTGTACGCCCAGCGTGTCCATGACGATACGACCGATCCAGCCATTAGGCTCGTAGATCGCCGCCAACACGATGCCGGCAACGGCGGTGGGCAGCGCGAAGGGCAGATCGATCAATGCGTCGAACAAGCGTTTGCCGGGAAACGGATAGCGCACCAAGGTCCAGGCGATGATGAAGCCGAACAGCGCGGCGATACCGGCCGCGATCAACGCTGAAACAAAACTGACCCGGAACGAAGCCTGAACCCGGGCATTGGTCAATATGTCCCAGTATTGATCCAGGCTGAGCTGCATGCTTTTGAACACCAGCGCGCTTAACGGAATCAGCACGATCAACGCCAGATAAAACAGCGTAAACCCGAGTGTGGGACGAAAACCCGGCATAATATGACTTTGTGGCATTTCGGTAGCCTTTGTTAAATTGCAAAAACAGCGGTTTGATATCTCTCATCCGTTCTTTATGACGATAAAGCGGTCGTTTCCTGGTCTCCACGGCCCTCCATGGGAACCCATGCCTTGGCTGCCGAGGCAAGATCGGTATGCATTCCCACGCTCTGAGTCCCAGCGGTTGATTCCTGGTTCCCACGGTCCTCCGTGGGAACCCATTCCTTTGCTGCCGAGGTAAGAGCGGTATGCATTCCCACGCTGGAGCGTGGGAACGAGGAAAAACCATTTTCACAAGCTCTAGCATCGTTCCCACGCTCCGAGTCCCAGCGGTTGATTCCTGGTTCCCACGGTCCTCCGTGGGAACCCATACCTTGGCTGCCGAGGCAAGATAGGTATGCATTCCCACATTGGCGCGTGGGAACGATATGGGATATTACGGCGCATAAATCTGATCGAAGGTGCCGCCGTCATCGAAGTGCTCGGCCTGCGCCTTGTGCCAACCGCCGAAGACCGCATCCACGGAAAGCCGCTCCAATTTTGGAAAGCGTTCCAAATCTTTCGGGTCGGCATGTTCCGGTTGAAACGGGCGGTAATAATATTGGGCTGCCAATTTTTGCCCGACCGGCGAATAAAGGTATTCCAGATAAGCCTTAGCCAGATCGGCGGTGCCGTGTTTTTCAGCCACTTTATCGAGCACCGTAACCGGAGTTTCAGCCAAAATACTGATCGGCGGCACGACGATTTCGAATTGATCCGGACCGAGTTGATCGATCGACAAAAACGCTTCGTTTTCCCAGGCCAGCAGCACATCGCCGATGCCGCGTTGCACGAAGGTGGTGGTCGAGCCGCGTGCCCCGGAATCCAGCACCGGCACGTTTTTATACAGTTTTTTGACAAAATCCTTGGCGGCTTCTTGGTTGCCGTATTTCTTCTCGGCAAAGGCCCAGGCGGCTAGATAGTTGTAACGTGCACCGCCGGAAGTTTTCGGGTTCGGCGTAATCACGGCAACGCCGTCTTTGGTCAAATCATCCCAATCCTTGATGCCTTTCGGGTTGCCTTTGCGCACCAGAAACACGATGGTCGAGGTGTAAGGAGCGCTGTTGTTCGGCAAACGCTTTTGCCAGTCTTTGTCGAGTTTCCCGGAAATTTTGGCAATCTGGTCGATGTCGTAAGACAAGGCCAGCGTCAGTACATCGCCTTCCAGGCCGTCGATGACCGCGCGTGCCTGCTTGCCGGCGCCGCCGTGAGATTGTTGTATCGTGACCGTTTCGCCGGTTTTTGCTTTCCAGTGTTCGATGAATTTTTGGTTGAACGCCTGATACAGCTCCCGGGTCGGGTCGTAGGAAATATTCAGCAGACTGCGGTCGGCAAACGCCGCGTTAGCGAGCAAAAGCCCTAGCGCCAGCAGTCCTGTTTTTAATAGTGTTGTTTTATTCATTGTTATTTACCTTGTCTGTTATTGAAAAATATCCAATGCATTGAAACTCAGTTCGACATAGACGAAATCCGAGTCATCCGAGCTACTGCCGTTGGCTGCTTCTTGTCTATTTCTGGTGAAGTCGCCGAAAGTGAAATGGGTGTAACCGACGTTGGCGGCCAAATAGGGCGTCAAGTTATAGCGCGCCCGAATATCTAGCCCATGTCCCAAAAAGTCGCCACTATTGCCGGTTTGGTCGCGATTATTGGCGCCGCCAAGTAGATTTCTGAATCGGTCGGTGTTGCTGTCCAGCCAAAAGGCGCTATAACCGCCGTCGATTTTCAAACCCTTGATCGGTTCGAATTCGATTTTAACTTTTGGTGCAATCAAGTTTTCCGGCACCATGTAGTCGTCGGAAGACCAGGGACGGGCGAATCCGAAGAAGCGTTCGAAACGGTTATTCTTGTTGTCATTAGGGTCTTGGTCGCCGCTGACATGGCCGTAAAATGCGCTGATTCGAGGTTTCCACGGATGCTGCTTGAAGGTATAGCCGACTTCGGCGGTGACCATGTAGGCGTCGTGTTGTAGTCCGTCGTCGCGACCAAATTGGTACATGCCGGTTAAGTCGTAGTTGATACCTGTATTGCCCACCCAACCATAAAGACGCAAGCCTGTACCGTGAATGTCTCGTTTACGGTTGCTATTACTAAGGTCAGCGTCTTGTCTGAGCGCCATGTAATAAGGCTCAATCGTGACGATATCAGACCATTTGCGCCAGTGACCGATTGCCGCTGAAAACCACTGATCTTGGTTCGGTTTGTCGAAATCGGTCATCAGTCGGGTCAACGGTTGCAAGGCCATTAAATCGAGCGCCCAATCGTTGGCGTCTTGTCCTAGGCTGGCGCGAAAGCCTTGGAAGTTGTTGGTGGTGTTGCGCCAGCGATTCAGACCGATTAAACGCCGATCTAAAAATTCGAAGGCCATGCGTCCCGCACGAATGTAGGCAGGGCGCGCATTGCCGCGATCGTCGTAACCCAGCGCGTCCTTGAAATGCAATTCCGCATAACCTTGAATCAGTTCGAATTCGTTTACTTCCCGATTGGAACGAGGAAAGTCGCTGTTATAAACACGCGCATCCTCGAATTCGACCACAGCACGCAACGGGTCGAGAATATCCTTGATACCGAGATAGGCGCGGGTTCGCAACAGAAGAGGTTCGTCCAGGCCGCCGCTGGTCGGACGCCGTAAATCGTCGTCGCGGCGCTCGTAACGCATCCGGTAATCCAGGCCGGCATCTAGCCAGGTCAACTCCTCCGTGCCTTTTATACCTGTCTTGCTTAAATTACGAGTATAGGAGGGCGGGTCAGTTTCCCGTTTCGTGCCATAACTGCCCGGTTCTACGTAATAACTGGAGGGCTCATCGTCCGATTTAGCGGTCGCCTGTTGAGCCGGGTGGATTAATAAAGCACTGGTCAATAGCGCTCCAGCGGTTTTTTTATAAAGTGACATAGTTTATTTTCCTCATGAAAATACAGTTTCTTCCGGTGTTCCGGTCAGTCAATCCTTGAATTGGTTTATCTATCGCCGATGGTTCGGTGGATTTAATGATTATTTATCTGGTTTTGACTCGGAATTTTTCGTGCCGGTCGATTTGTACGATGCGGCCGTCATGTACCACGATTTCTATCGAGCCGAAACGAATCGTCTGCAAAATCGATATGATGTGTGCAGCGATTTCCTGATGGTTATCCAGTTTTAATAAATCAAGATCTAATGGTTTATTCATACAATTTCCGCGCTTCACTTAATTCTGTGCAAATTTGCTGAATCGGTGTTGTGCGAATGTTAATGAATTAGCGGAAACAAATGAAACGATATAATTAGATTTTTATATCTAATTATTAGATATTTAAATTTTAGAGGCAGGCGCCATTCTTCGGGATGTTGAGACAAGGCTAACGAAGGAGGAGAGGGCGTTGGATAAGAGTCATCGAGCAAGAGATTTCAAAATTCTAGCGTCTCAGCGGTTGTTTCTTTCGCGAAGTCTAATAGTCAAACAAGGGGGAAAGCAATGATGACACTTCGAGCAGGCAAATTTTCGGGTTAAATGACAGTAACTATTCAGCGCATACGGTAGGTTGGTGTCAGGCATTGATTTCTAAGGACGCGTGAACCCAGCACCTAAATAATCCAAAATTGTTTATCATAGCAAATGGATTATGGTATTTAGGTGCTGGGTGAATACATCCCCAGGGCAAACGCATTAAAACACTATAGAAAATCAGATAGTTAAAATATTCTTTTTTTCCTGGTTAACTATAAGATTTGGTTTGTTTGAAACCTAAATAAGGCTTTGTGTCGCTATCGCGACGCTTATGTGTAGTCGGTTCGCGGACCGACAACCGCGATACTTTTCTTTGCTTGTCCAAAGAAAAGTATCCAAAAGAAAAGACACCCGGAGGCCGCTGCATCCTGCGCGCTGACGATTTTGCCGAGGGTTTTCGGAAGGGCTATCCTTAGCCCTCCGAAAACGAGCGGCATCCCTGCCGCTCCCCTAACGGGCTATTCTCGGCAAAATCGTCAGTGCTCGGCGCGGCCTAACGGGGCCCAGGGAGGGGTACCATAAGTTAAACCGAATTGACTAAGCGTTCTAAGCAACTGGATAACATATTGATATGTTGATTATTTTAATGCGTTTACCCTGAATACATCCCTGTAAGCTCTGACTGCAACGTCCTGTTGCAGACAGCCTTATAAATCAATGCCTGACACCTTCTCATACATGACTTATGCTGAATAATTACAAATGACAAAGCTATTCCTGATTAGCAAGTTTCTTCAGCTAAAGCCCAAAGATCAGCATATCCCTAGCAGGACGGGGTTCGTAAGCCATGCGCGTCAAGCTAATAACGGCCAGTCGACATCACGCTCTTTCCCAAGCTCCAGCTTGGGAAAGACACCCCGGAAGCTCCAGCTTCCTGAACAGGTTACCCAAGCTGGAGCTCTCATCGTTATACATAAGTCAAAAATTACCGTTTTCCTCGTTCCCACCGCTCCAGCGTGGGAATGCATACCGATCTTGCCTCGGCTGACAAGGTATGGGTTCCCACGGAGGACCGTGGGAACCAGAAAAAAATTACCCTTTTGCAAGCTTAGCCAATGAGACCTCAACACCATTTATTGTCACTTGACACACTCGGCTTTCCCTCACCTAGCGCTAGGCGATCCGCGTAGGGTACGCTGTGCGTACCATGGTAACCCCGCAATGTTCATGTGCCAACCGAACCGCCAGGGCACGGTTTTGGTACGCGCAGCGTACCCTACAGTTTATGTATAACGATGAGAGCTGGAGCTTGGGTAACAGCATATTTTAGTTTTTGCGACACGCTGCTACCGGACAAAAGAATGCGATTTAAAGCCGAAAATGTGGTCGTGCGAAGTATTGCACCTCTATGCTCCTCGGAGAATATGCGGAATGACAGATTTATTGATAACCGTCGCCCGTACCCAATAAAGCCGCGATGATGTTTTTCTGGATTTCGGATGAGCCTGAGAATAGCCGGCTGGCGAGGGCGTCTTGTATTCGTTCGAGTTGCTGACTACCTTCGAGCAAGCCGCTAGCACCGTAAATATGCGCCGCGTCCAGGCTCGATTGCAGAAAGGCTTCGGCGGCGAATAATTTGGTCTGCGCGCTGGCCAGCGTGATGCGTTGCTTTCGATCTTTCAGGCGCGCGCATTCGTTGACCCAAAGCCGAATCGTATCCAGCCGGGTTTTTATATCGGCAATCTTATGAGCGATCGCCTGATTCTTGCCTAAATGCATGCCGTTGACTCTGCGTTCGCGGCTGAACCGAATCACGCTTTCCAATTGCCACTCCATCACGCCGCCGATGCCGGCGAAAATAAAGGCCCGCTCCAGCTCCAGCGCCTGCTGAATCATCATGTTGCCGGCGCCGATCTTACCTAGTTGCCGGTCGAGAGGAATCCGGCAATCGTCAAGGCGAACATTGCCCATCGTGGCGTTTTTGCAGCCGGAGACTTGCGGCGAGTCGAGAAAGGCGGCGCCGGGGTCGTCGGTGTGCACGATGAAGGCGGACAATCGAGTGCCGGACCTCGCATAAACGACCAGTAAGTCTGCGATCGGCGTATTGGTGATGAAGCGTTTATGTCCGTTCAATATGAATCCGGCATCGGTCTGCTCCGCAGTCATCGACAACGCGGTGAGGTCGGAGCCGGCCTGGGGTTCGGTAATCGCATGGCCTCCGATACGGTTGCCGTCGAGCAGGTGCTTTAGATAAGCCGCCTGCTGTTCGGCATTTCCGTAGTTCAGCATCGGGAAAACGGCGCCCCACAGATGAGCGTTGATCGATAACAATAAGCCGGGGTCCTGGCAGGCTTTGCCGAGTTGTTCATGGGCTTGCACGAGATCGGTAAACTGATTGCCGTGACCGCCGTGGCTTTGCGGCACGGCGTGTTTCAATAGACCGAAACCGGCGCAATGACGAAAACGCGCCCGTGCGGCTTGGCTTCCGCCGGCGGCGGGTAGATTATCGATATCCATTCAGTGTCGCTCCAGTTGGCGTTGTAAGGTTTGATAATCGGTCTTGCCGTTGTCGAGTAGAGGCAAGGCATCCATCACGCTGAACCGGCACGGCTGCATGTAGGCCGGCAGCGCTTGCTTGACTGTTTTGACAATACCGTTCAATTGGCCGCCGGGATGCAGCACCAGCGCGGCGGCCGGGCGTTGGCCGCTGGCGCTGTCGTCGATGCCGACTACGGCGCAATTGGCGACTTCCGGGCATTGCAGAATCAGTGCTTCGATTTCGGCAGGCTCCACTCGGTAACCGGAACATTTCAGCATGCGGTCGAGGCGGCCGTGATAGCAGTATTCGCCTCGCTCGTTTAACGAGACTTTGTCGCCGGTCCGGTAATAGCCGCCGTCTTCCAGGGCTTCGGTCAGCCGGCCTTGACGCCAATAACCGGACAGATTGTTCACGCTTTTAACCCACAATTCGGAGGTTTCCGCGTCAATCTTCAATTCCGAAGCGCAAGCGGGATGGCCGATCGGTATCGCTTGATCGACGTCGAGACGAGCCCGATCGACCGGCCAATAACAACAGACATTGGTTTCGGTCGGGCCGTAGAGATTGTAAAAATCGGTATCGGGCAGCAGTTCGCAGAGTTTTTTCAATTGAGGCGTCGGAAAAACTTCGCCGGCGAACAATAGCGTATTTAAATCCGGTAACGGCTGTTCGGTTAATCCGCCCTTTAGCACGATGAAGCCGAGCAAAGACGGTACCGTGTAAAACACGGTGATGCGCTGTTCACGCAGCCAGGCCGTCAGTCGGCTGGGCGATAAGGTTAAGCCGGCCGGCACGAAATTAATGCTAGCGCCGGCGCTCAGACTGCTGAATAGATCGAACACGGATAAGTCGAAATGAAACGGCGCCAACGATGCAATACGGTCGTCGGCGTTGAGCTTGAAAGTGCGCGCTGCCCAATCGGCGAAATTATGCAATGCGCGATGACTCAGCGCGACGCCTTTCGGCGTGCCGGTCGAACCCGAAGTGTACAGAATTGCCGCCAAGGCTTCGGGGTCGGTGGCTGCGGGAGGATAGTACGATTGGGCAGAATCGGGCAGTCGGTCGATATCGAGCCAAAGCGCCGGCGTGTCGAGCCACTCGGGAGGGTTTCCGCGGCCGATGATGCAGTGGACGATAGCGTCGTCGACGATGAAGCGCAAGCGTTGAGCCGGATTTTTGATATCCAGCGGGATGTAGCATGCGCCGCAACGCAGGACGGACAGAATCGCTATGACCGCATCGATACCTCGGTCCAAGGCCAGCGCGATGCGAGCGCCGGGCTCGATCCTCGAGGCTAAATGAGCGGCAAGGCGCTCAGAGTTAAGCATGACTTCGCGGTAACTCAATCGACGTTCGCCTTCAATCAACGCCGGGCGATCCGGTGCGTTTCGGCATTGTAGGTCGAATGATGTCAGTAAGGGCATGATCGAGAATTAAGGAACGAGCATGAAATAACGACGACAACTTTGGAAGGGGGTTCGGTGGCTCGATTGACAGGTGTCGGCGGCAGGGA
>NZ_JBNGHF010000081.1:0-13731 GCF_050611805.1 Methylotuvimicrobium sp. | reverse complement strand
GGCTGCATTCCCACGCTGGAGCGTGGGAACGATAGGGGGGATGTGAATAATTACCAAAAAATAGTTAATTTTATGAAGGTATGGTTTGTGGCTAGCGAGGATTTCGGCAGCACGGGGGACCTCGATAGACGCATCCCATATCTTTTTATTCTTAGACGGTTTTTCAATTAAAAAGGGAGGTACACCCTTCTTAGATCAAAATTCGGCACCGGGGTGCCCGTCAAAGGACGCCGTAAATACATCCATGTAGACTCTATGCCGGCATCCATTCTGGCATAGAGCCTTTACCGCACATCCCGGCGCCTCCTTAGGTACTGCCGAAATTTGAAGTGCGAAAGGTATAATTCAATAATTTCATGTTCGTCATGGTTGAGCTGTCGAGTCTAAAATAAAACCTTTCTTTCCGTCACTTACTACTGTGGTCCGCTTTGAACTCTAAATCGCTTAGTTTTCGTTTATTGGTTTCCGCCGGCGTCGTTTTGGCCTCGTTTTTTATATTGGTTGCCATCGTCTTGGAGCAAGGCTATCGAGAAAGCGCCGAGCAAACGCTCCGGGAAAACTTAAAAATTCAAGTTTACTCGTTGTTGTCGGCAGCTGAGCTGACTCGAGCCGGACGAATCAAAATGCCCAAAGAGTTACGAGAGCCGCGCTTCTCGAATCCAGGGTCCGGCCTTTATGCTTGGATACAGCCGGTCGATGCGGATGTGGTGTGGTTTTCCCCTTCGGCAATTGGTTTGAACGCCTCTTCAGCGCCGGACATGGATTCTGGTCAATTTGTATTCTTGCTCGACGAACAAGGTCGTTATGTGTTGCATTACAGAGTGATTTGGGAAAATCACCGAGGCAAGGAGCAAAAATATATTTTCAGCGTAGCCGAGGAAAGTATGTTTGTCGCTAAGCAAGTCGATCGATTTAAAACTGCATTAGGTTCTTGGTTGTTGGCGATGGGCTTGATTTTAATTTTGATTCAATTTTTAGTGCTGCGCTGGGGCTTGAGTCCGCTTCGTTTGATCGTGAGAGATCTGGAGTCGATCGAGCGAGGAGAAAAGTCTCTTCTTGACGGGAGTTATTCGACTGAATTGCGAGGATTGGCTGGAAATCTTAATGCGTTGATCAGCAGCGAGCGAGCGCATTTAGAACGTTATCGCAATACGTTGGCCGATTTGGCCCATAGCTTAAAGACCCCGCTAGCTATTTTAAGGGGGAGTATTGATTCGCCGGTGTTGGATAAAAAGACCGTACACGATCAGATTTCTCGGATGGACGAAATCGTTGAATATCAACTGCAACGGGCAGCGGCTAAGGGAGAAAAGAAAATTACCGGTACAATGGATGCCGCTCTGGGAGTTGATAAAATTATAGCGTCAATGAAAAAAGTACATGCCGATAAGCCAATTGTGTTTGAGATCAAAAAGCCTGATAAATTTAAGATTTATTGCGAACAAGGGGATTTTTATGAGGTCGCCGGTAATTTAATCGACAATGCTTGCAAATGGTGCGATAAAAAAGTCAGGGTCAGTATTTTGAATAAAAATCAAATCAAGCAAGACGGCTTTTCGTTTTTATTGCAAATCGAGGACGACGGACCGGGAATTCCTGCCGACCATCTGAGTGATATTCTTAAACGAGGTGTCCGGGCCGACCAAAACACCGATGGGCACGGGATAGGCATGGCGGTGGTCAATGAAATTATCGATTTGTTGGGAGGGCAATTGTTGGGCGATAAAAGCCAAATTTTGGGTGGCATGCGTTGGAGGGTTTATTTGCCGTAAAATTTATATGTGGTTTTCAGTTAATAATTTATACTGTTAGCTAAACTTCTTTAAACAATTTCTATGTTTTTTGGCCAAATTAAAGCTTCTCCGGGGGTATGTCTATGAACGAACCTAAATTATCATTTCCTAATGAATTAACTGAAAATGGCAATGAACCGGAATGGATTGGCGGGGGTTACTCGAGACTTAAAAAAGAGCCGCAAATGAATTGGGATAAAAATCCGGTCGATATTACGGAATTTCTAAAAAAAGAACCGGCCGCATCGGCGGTTGAAGTCAAGTCGGTCGATTGGAAAGAATATGCCGTTCCCGATATGAATGAAAAAGAAAAATTGCTGAATGATTTATTGCTGGAAAAAGATAAAACCATTGCGGCTAAAGATGAAATTATCGATTTACAAAGGAAATTGATCGAGCAATTGTTGAAAGATCGCTAAATTGGCACCATTAACCTTTTTGGCGATAATGCTTTTTCGATAATTGAATCCGCGATGTATATCAAATTCGACGCCGGGGTGTCCGTCAAAGGACGCCGTGAATACGTCCCTGTAGGCTCTATGCCAGCTCCATGCTGATCCCTCACCTAGTGTTAGGTGAGGGATCGAACACCCCGGCGCCTCCTCTGGCATTGCCGAAATTTGAAGTGCGAAAGGTATACATTGGATTTAGTTTAGCAAAGTAACGTTCATGAAGGCCTAGCTATCGCCCGGGCAAATGAAAGTTCTCTGGTTGAGAGGGTGCGGTCGCTCGCCCGCCCGACAGGACGCCGTGAATACGTCCATGTAGGCTCGACGGCGGCTGTCCTTGCCGCCGACGCCTGTCGATCGAGCAACCGCACCCTCTTCGGTTCGCATACGTTCACAGTAAAATAAATTCAAAATTACGGTTGAATTAAACGAATTATTCAAGGATAATGCCCCTCTCAGCCAAGCAGGCTGTTAAGTAATTATGGTAACCATGTCGGTCCTCCCGCAACGATACGCTGTAAACCCCGCCAGGCCCGGAAGGGAGCAACGGTAGCAGCAGATTCGTGTGCCGGGATGTGGCTGGCAAGGTTACCGCCCAATCTTAAAGTAACCTTCTCCCCGAGTCTGTAATGACTTACCAGGTTCTCGCCAGAAAATGGCGGCCTCATAATTTCTCCGAAATTGTTGGTCAAGAACATGTTGTCAAATCGCTGATCAATGCATTGCAACATGATCGTTTGCATCATGCTTATTTATTCACTGGTACCCGCGGCGTGGGTAAAACCACGATAGCCCGTATTCTTGCCAAAGCCATCAACTGCGAAAATCTTCAAGGTCATAATCCTTGCGGCAAATGTAATGTCTGCGTTCAACTCGACCAGGGCCGCTTTCTGGATTTAATCGAAGTCGATGCCGCTTCCCGCACCAAAGTCGAAGACACGCGGGATTTGCTTGAAAATGCGCAATATGCCCCGAATAGTGGTCGTTACAAAGTCTATCTGATCGATGAAGTCCATATGCTGTCGGGACATAGCTTTAACGCCTTATTGAAGACGCTTGAAGAGCCCCCGCCGCACGTCAAGTTTTTGCTGGCGACTACCGATCCGCATAAAATTCCGGTAACCGTGCTATCTCGTTGCCTGCAGTTCAATCTAAAAAGAATGCTGCCGGAGCAAGTCTTCAAGCAAATGGAATTCATTCTTCAACAAGAGGGCATCGAGTTTGAGCCGGCGGCGCTTAGATTGCTGGCGCGCGCGGCCGACGGGAGTATGCGCGATGGCTTGAGCTTGCTCGATCAAGCGATTGTTTATGGCAACGGTAAAGTTGGCCTCGACGATGTGTGTTTAATGCTAGGAACCATTGCACAACATCCCGTCAATGATTTGCTGACCGCCTTAGCGGCAGCTAATGCACCGGAAATGCTTAAAGTGATTGGCCAAATGGCCGATTTGACACCCGACTTCGGCGATGTATTGCAACAAATCTTGCAAGCATTGCACAGGATTGCGCTCTATCAAGCGGTGCCTGCCTCGATCGAACACGAGTTCGATGGAGAGATGATTGTCGAGTTGGCTAAACTGTTCAGTCCCGAGGATATTCAGCTTTATTATCAAATTGCATTGATCGGCCGGCGCGATTTAGATTTAGCTCCCGATCCTAAAAGCGGTTTTGAAATGGTCATGCTGAGGATGCTTGCCTTCAAGCCTTCCACGTTACAGACGCCAACTTCATCGTCCCCGCAACCGGTAAACAGCGAACCGGCAAAAAACACTACAAATAAATCCGTTGCATCGCTCAAGGGTGCCGAACACGCTATAAAACCCGCGGACGCTTTTGAGCCCGGTCCGTCCGGATCTGATACAAGCCAATGGGCCGACATGATAGCCGCGATGAGAATCGGCGGCATGACCCGCGAATTGGCGAATAATTGTGTGCTGCAAAGTATTGATGATAAAGTCTGCACATTGCTGCTCGACCCGGGGCATAAGCAATTAAGCGGCGCTCGAACGGTAGAGAAATTACAAAAATCGCTGCAAGATTTTTGCGGCAAACCGATAAAGCTCAACATTGTTACCGAGAAAGCCGAAGTCGATACGCCCGCAGTGCAATTGCAAAAAGACCGAGAAGATTTGCAGCGCTCGGCGGTAGAGTCTATCGAAAACGACGAGACGGTACATGCGCTTAAAGAACGATTCGACGCCAGAATTTTGCCCGGAACGATAGAACCGGTTGCTCAACAAGACAGGAGAAACACATGAAAAATGCCTTAGGCTCATTAATGCAACAAGCCCAAAAAGTGCAGGAAGAATTAAAAAAAGCCCAGGAAGAACTTGCGTTGATGCAAGTACAAGGCGAATCCGGCGGCGGTCTGGTAACGGTCGTGATGACCGGTAAAAGGGAAGTAAGAAAAATCAACATTGATGACTCGTTGGTCGGCGACGATAAGGATATGCTGGAAGATTTAGTGGCGGCAGCGGTTAATGATGCGGTCCACAAAGTCGCTAAAATGAAGGAAGAAAAAATGTCCTCATTCACTTCCGGCTTCCCGATGCCTCCCGGTTTTCAAATGCCGTTCTGATATGATCAGACAGGGGTTGCTCGGGCAACTGATTACAGATTTATGCGCCTTGCCCGGCGTCGGCCCTAAATCGGCGCAGCGAATGGCGTTTTATTTGTTGCAGCGAGACAGGGATGGCGCTATGCGCTTGGCCGAAACATTATTATCGGCCAGCAAAAAAATTGCTTATTGCAAACAATGTAGAACCTTGACCGAGGATACGCTATGCCGGCTTTGCGCCGATAAGTCGAGAGATGCATCGATGGTTTGCGTCGTCGAAAGTCCGGCCGATGTTTGGGCGGTCGAGCAAGCAGCAACCTTTAAGGGCGTTTATTTTGTGTTGCATGGGCACTTGTCACCGCTCGATGGCATCGGTCCCGAAGAAATCGGTTTGAATTTGCTGGAGAATAGATTGGCGGCAGGTGATGTCGGCGAAATTATTTTAGCGACCAATTCGACCGTTGAAGGCGAAGCGACCGCACATCTGATTGCCGAGATGGCCAAGAAATATCAAGTCAAAGCCACGCGTATTGCACATGGCGTGCCGATGGGCGGCGAATTGGAGTATATCGACAGCGGCACGTTATCGCACGCGTTTAACGGACGCCGTCAAGTTTGAGGAGCTTACGATGACAGATTGTTTGTTTTGCAAAATGGTGAGCGGCGAGATCAAGCCGGATACGGTTTATGAAGACGATAAAGTCTTGGCGTTCAGGGATATTCATCCACAAGCGCCGGTTCATATCTTGATCATTCCGAAAATTCATATTTCCACGCTGAACGATCTCGACGATGCCGGCTTGGCCGGTCATCTATTACTGACCGCAGCGAAGTTGGCGGCTCAGGAAGGCTTGTCCGAGGACGGTTACCGGACCGTCATTAACTGCAACGAGCATGGTGGCCAAGCGGTGTATCATCTGCATCTACATTTGCTCGGCGGACGTTCGATGCGCTGGCCGCCGGGGTGATGGGTTTGCAATAAACGTTTCGCATAATGCCAAGTTGTCAGTATTCGAGCGGGAAGAAAAAACTTGCCAGGTTAGGATCAATAATGAAATCATCAGGTCCTCGTCTAGTTAATTAAAACAGGAGGGGATATGAATATTTTTGATGACAATTCATTATCGATAGGCCGTACGCCATTAGTGAAACTAAACCGTATCGCCGGCAACAAGGCTACGGTATTGGCTAAGATCGAAGGCCGGAATCCGGCTTATTCGGTCAAGTGCAGAATCGGCGCGGCGATGATTTGGGATGCCGAACAACGAGGCATCTTGAAACCCGGTATCGAAATCGTCGAACCGACCAGCGGAAATACCGGTATTGCCTTGGCTTATGTCGCTGCAGCGCGTGGTTATTCATTGACGTTGACGATGCCCGATACGATGAGTATCGAACGTCGTAAAGTCTTGGCCGCGTTTGGCGCGCAACTGATGTTGACGCCGGGTGCCGAAGGCATGAAGGGCGCGATTCAGCGTGCCGAGGAAATCGTGCAAAGCGATCCGGCGCGTTATTTTATGCCGCAACAATTTAAAAATCCGGCCAATCCCGCGATTCATGAAAAAACCACCGGTCCTGAAATTTGGGACGATACCGACGGCAGTGTCGATGTTTTGGTTAGCGGTGTCGGTACCGGTGGAACGATCAGCGGTGTGTCGCGCTATTTGAAGCACACCCAAGGCAAAAATATCTTGTCCGTCGCGGTCGAGCCGAAGGAAAGTCCGGTGATTTCGCAAAAATTAGCGGGTCAGGAATTGCAACCGGGTCCGCATAAAATTCAAGGCATCGGCGCCGGATTCATCCCGGATACGCTCGATTTGTCAGTCGTCGACCGGGTCGAACAAGTCGAAAGTATGGAGGCGGTCGAGATGGCCAGGCGATTAGCGCTCGAGGAAGGCATTCTTTGCGGAATATCTTGCGGCGCGGCCATGGTTGCGGCGATTCGGTTAGCCGAACAAGACGAATTTGCGGGTAAAACTATCGTCGTGATTCTGCCCGATTCCGGCGAACGCTATTTGAGTTCGGTGTTGTTCGAGTCCCTCCACTAACTCACGCTTAAATCCAGTCTATCGATGCCCCCCGGTATTTTTATCGATATTCATAGGCATGGCAAAGGTGAGGGCAGGGTCATTGTCAATTTCGATACCTCGGAATGGACCGGTAAAGAACATTGGGACGGTTATTATTCATTAGGAATTCATCCGTGGTTTATCGGGCGGCAGGATTGTAGGGCTGCCCTGCAAACTCTAGAGTCCGCGTTAGCCGATGCGAATCTATTGGCACTCGGCGAATGCGGTCTTGATAGATTGGTTGGCGCGCCTTTTTCCGAGCAAGAATCGATCTTCATCGCGCAGCTAGAACTCGCCGAGCAATGCGGGAAACCGGTCGTGATTCATTGCGTGCGCGCCTTCAACGAATTACTCCGTATCAAATCGAAACGAAAATCCTCGGTGCCTTGGATCGTGCATGGCTTCAATAATAAGCCTTCAATCGCCGCGTGGCTGGTTGATCGGGGGTGTTATCTGTCATTTGGCAAGGCTTTATTGCATCCTAACAGCAATGCCGCTAAGGTATTGCCCGCCGTGCCCGGAGACCGCACTTTTCTGGAAACCGACGATTCCGGTCTGGGCATCGATAGCATATACCGGGCCGCGGCGGCTATTTTGCAAATCGATTTGCCCGAACTTCAACAACACCTCGAAAACAATTTTAACCGAGTTTTTTTACATGACTGATTTGAGCTGGCTATCCCGTACCGAGTTATTGATCGGGCCGGCCAAACTGGAGAGTTTGCAGAAGTCCCATGTTTTAGTGGTCGGCATGGGCGGAGTCGGCTCGTTCGCGGCCGAATTCATATGCCGCGCCGGTGTCGGTGAAATGACCATCGTGGACGGCGACGTGGTCGAGGCGAGTAACCGTAATCGTCAACTGCCGGCGTTGGCGACGACGCATGGACAATCGAAAGCAGATATCATGGGCGAGCGCCTGCTTGCGATCAATCCCGACTTGAAACTGCATGTCAGGCACGAGTTCATCACGCCCGATACCGCGCCCGAGATATTGAACACGCCATACGACTATGTAGTCGATGCGATCGATAGTTTGACGCCGAAAATTACGTTGATACAGGCGGCTAAGCGACGCAAAATGAAGATCGTCAGTTCGATGGGGGCGGGGGGTAAGCTTGATCCGACACAAATCAAAGTGGTCGATATTTCCAAGACCTATCATTGTCCGTTCGCACAGTTCATTCGGATTCGTTTGCGAAAAATGGGTATCCGGAGCGGCGTTAAAACGGTGTTTTCGCCCGAGGCCGTGATCAAGGAATCGTTGATGATGACCGAAGGTAGTCGGTATAAAAAATCCGCCTACGGAACGATCTCGTATTTACCGGCGGCTTTTGGCGGGGTCTGCGCATCGGTCGTGATACGCGCTTTAATGCAGAAACAAGTACTCGATTCGAAAAAGCCTTAATCCTAGAAAAAGAATTCATTATGAAGAATAAGAAGTTAATACAATAACTTGTCATTCGTTTGTGTACAATTTTCACACACCCGAAAGGTTAGCTGCAATGTTTAGGTAATCTCTTGAAGCTCTATATAAAATTCATGTTTTTCAGGGTTAAAATGCCGGATTTTGATCTGCGATAAGATAATGGGGCAGTCCATCCAAGCAGGCAAATAGCCAGCCCAACAAGTCCGTGTAGCTTGCCATCGATAAGAGTAGAATCAAGGAGTAAAAACGGTTGGCGATCGTATGGCGTTTCATGGATTCGCTAAATTAACAAGATGATCATCAATTGTGCTGCCATGATTCTGAGAATCATAACTAAGGGATAAACGGTTGCATAGGCGATCGAGACAGCAGGAGAAGGGCTAAGTCCGTTAGCAAAAGCCAAGGCCGGCGGATCGGTCATGCTGCCGGCCAACAAGCCGCATAGTGATAGATAATTTAGCTTAAAAAATAGTCGTGCAATGAAACCGACGAGCAGCAACGGCAATAGCGTAATCAATGCCGCGCAAGCCATCCAATAGAAACCGTCGCCATGAATGAGCGTGTCGATGAATCGGTCGCCGGAATGTAGACCCACTGCGGCGAGAAATAAAACGATTCCCATATCCTTGAGAATAATGTTCGAGCTTTTCGGTAGATGCCAGGTCATCGTGCCCCAATTGCCGATGCGGCTCAATATAATCGCGATAATCAACGGTCCGCCGGCCAGGCCTAATTTGACCGCCGAAGGCATGCCGGGAATCCAGATCGGCCAGCTGCCGAGTAATATACCAAGGCCGATGCCGATGAAGATCGGCACGATTTGCGGATGATTCAAGGTTTCGAGCGAATTGCCCAGCATTTCTTCGAGACCTGCCAGGCCTTCTTTGCTGCCGACAGCCAGCAACTCGTCGCCGAAATGGACATGCATCGCGCCGGTCGGCGTAAATTCGACGTCGGGTCGATGTATTCTCGATATCGTAACGCCGAATAAAGCGCGAAGATGCGCGATTGATTGTCCGACGGCCTTTTTATTAGTTACGACGAAACGGCCGGTGTAAAGGTTGCTGCTTATATCATGAATATTAACGTTAGCCTCAGGGCCGATTAGCATTTTTAGTTTTGCCAATTGTTTTGGGCTTCCAACTACGCGAATTGAGTCGCCGGTATGCAGTCGGCTGTCAATTGAGGCAACATGGACTTGGCCGTCATGAAGTATTCGAGTTACCACGACGCCCATTGCTTCGAAAAATGAAATCTCGCCAATCGCGATATGATTAAGATTCGAATTTTCGACAGTTAGATCCTTCCAGACCGGTGCTTGAGCATTGGCCCGCTGAATACGAGAGAACACATCGGCTTCGTGATGAATCATCACGTTGAAAACCCGCTTAATCAGAAGCATGGACAAAATGATTCCGATAATTCCGAACGGATAGGCGACCGCATAGCCCATGCCGGGGAGTTTTAAGGTTTCTGCATCGATCGTCGGTAAACCGCCTAACACTTCTTGAGCCGCTGCAAGCGACGGTGTATTGGTCGTCGCGCCCGAAAATAGACCGACTATCGCGGCAATCGGAATATTATCGATTAACCCGATCGACACGGCCGTTAGGGCGCCAAGCAACACGATCGTCGCGGCTAAGATGTTTAACAAAATGCCGTGATGATAAAAGGCATGAATAAAGCCGGGACCGACTTGAAGTCCGATTGCATAAACGAACAGAATGAGTCCGAATTCCCTCAAAAAATGCAGGATTTCGGAGGAAATAGTGATCTCGAAATGGCCGAAAGCCAATCCGGTAAACAATACGCCTGCAATTCCTAGGTTAAAGTTAAATAGTTTAAGACGGCCTAGAGCTAGCCCCGACGCGGAAACTAGGCTGATGACGATTAGGCTGTGCGGGACTGATTCTTCGCTGAAAAGCTCGATAAACCAATTCATAGAAAACGAATGACTCCTTAAATGCTCGACTAAAAAAATTGGTTAAAGGCGTGGAGTGTGACAGACAAGGAGCCTATCTGATAAATTTTTATAGTTATTAAGGATATGGCCGCATATTACCAAGAGATCCTGGAATTTAGTAGTTAGAAGCTTGGCGTTAGTTTGAGTGTTACCGGCATTCTCGCAAAATAGAGCTTATGTTGGCTTGTTATTGGGCGACAGCCGGTTAAAATGGAGGTCGACAATAAAGTTTGCCGAAGTCAGTCCTGTTTTACTCTTCATCTTCGTAAATTTCATCGTCTCGATAGGCCTGCTCGATTTTGTTTCGGATAGACGGAAACAAAAAATATTTTTCATAATAGAGCCCTAAAATAATAACGGGTATCACGATGAATACCGAACGTCCGACTTCGCCTTCTACCGCAATCGTCAGCCCCGCTGTTAGGAAAAGAAAAAAACCGATTAAGTAGAAGCGAATGCCGAGTAGCGTTCCGGTTAGGAGCATGGTATGAGCAAGAATGATGTGAATAATCAAGCCGGTTGCTTCGGTTTCGATAATGCTGGCATGCCAAAGTAGCATAATTAACATTACCGCCATGAAAGCACTCAGCCAAAAAATCGATTCGTATTTTAGAAAATGCGGCGTATCTTTTCCGCTTTGCAGTGCCGCTGCTTTTTCACTAATAACTGAGCTAATAAAAAAAATCGGCGTCATCGTCAACCAGTAAAAAAGCACTGCTCGTTCGGAGAGGTATCCGATCAGGTCGCCGATAAAACACAATCCGATTAGGCCTAGAAAAATAATTTCATGGAGGTAGATATTCCGGATAATGCCGTCAATGTTCCAAGTTTTTTTTTGTCGGCTCATGAGTGAGTTCCTAACGATTAGATTAGTCGCTAATATACGGCAAAAATAGGCTTTTTAAAAAATATTGTCTGTGATAACGGTAAATGCCCAACGTATTCTGACTATTATCGTCGAGGAACCGAACCGCCGAAAAGCTTACGACTTGTAGAAGTTCTTTTGTGCATATTTCTTAATGTCTATTTTAATGTAAGTTTTTGATATATCATTATAACTTAACGTGGGTAAGTAGATTATTCATATTTAAAACACCTGGACGCCGCGTAACGCATTGCCGTCCCTTGCGGAATGACGCGTTTTTTCTTATACGCAGCCTAATCTCTGACTTCCTTGTAAGCGTCGAACAAAATGGCATTGTCATAAAATCCGCAAACATGACCTCGCGAAGTATATGTAAAAAGCCGATTGGGCGTTAAAATGATCGGCCGATTCGAAGTCGTTTGTGAAAAACTGCTTGTCGGTATTACCCGTTCTTTTCTATTCGAGGCTTCTGAATGAATCTTGAAGTATTTTTAGCGTTGTTTAGCTTGATGCTAATTTCGTTGGTTGTATTCATGGTGGCGCAAAAAGCCCGCATTCCTTATACCGTGCTGTTAGTGATTGTCGGTTCGTTATTGGTGCCCTTGTCGCGGGTCGAAGCCTTCGCGTTTATCAACAGTTTTGAGTTGACTCCCGAGTTGTTGTTTTTCGTATTTTTACCGATTTTGATTTTCGAATCGGCTTATAACATTAAAATCGGCGACATGATTAACAATATTCGGGCGATCAGTTTACTGGCGATACCGGGTATGTTGGCATCGACCTTTTTTATCGGTATTGCCGGTTTTTATGTGTTCAGATGGGTTGGTTTTGAAGTGCCGATTATCGTGACCTTATTGTTCGGTGCGATCATTTCTTCGACCGACCCGGTTGCGGTATTGTCTTTATTCAAAGATTACGGCGCGCCGAAAAGACTCACGTTGATTTTCGAAGGCGAAAGCTTGTTTAACGACGGTACCGCGTTCGCTATTTTTTTGGTGTTTCTCGAAATTTTACTGCACGGTTTTGCCGGATCGAGCTCGATCGCGAACGGTTTGTTGAATTTTATCATCATGCTGTTCGGCGGAATTATGTTCGGCTTGTTGATGGGTTTTATATTCGCGAAACTGATCGAATGGGTTAAAGGTTATGAGCATTTAGAAATTACGCTGACGTTGTTGGTTGCGCATTTTACATTTATTTTGACTGAGGTGATCTCCGAGCATATTGTGCTCTTCGGTCAGCAGCTTCGCTTTTCATCGATTATCGCGACCTTGGTCGCGTCGATGGTGATCGGTAATTTCGGCCGGTTCAAAATGTCGCACGGCGTCGAAGAATACATGGAAAAGTTTTGGAGTTATTTCGGTTTCGTGACGAATTCGCTGGTTTTCATCTTAATGGGTTTGTTGTTCGTCAAACAATCGATTGATTTGCATGTTGCGATTCTGCCTATACTACTGGCGATTGTTGTCGTGATGCTGGGGCGTGCGTTGTCGATTTATCCGTTGCTGGGCTTGTTGAATCTGACTCGGAAGGAAGAGCCGATTCCCGTTTCTTGGATGCATTTGTTGTCCTGGGGTAGTTTGAGAGGGTCTTTAGCGGTCATCATGGTCTTATTGATTCCTGACGATGCGACCTTGCCGGGATGGACTTATGACTTTTCGGTCAAGGATTTCGTTACCGCAATCACTATCGGTTGTATTTATTTTACCTTGTTGGTCAAAGCGACCACGATCGGTAAAGTGATGCACGCGCTCGGTATCGACGCTTTAACGGATTATGAAGAAGTCAGTTATTACAAAGGTAAGGCATTGATATATGATGAAGTCTTGAGCTCCCTGGAACGTTTGTTTCAACATAGAAAAATCAGCGAGGTACAATACAGGGAGATGCGCGATAGTTATCAGCGGTTACATGACAAGGCTTTGAGCGAATATAAAGGCAAGTTTCCGAATGCCGCGGAATTGACTGAGAAGTTACTGCGTATTTTTGTGCTGGGCATGGAAAAGAGCGAACTGAAAGAAATCTATCAACGCGGCGACATTAATGAGAAAGTCTATAAAAAAATTCTCAATTTGCTGGATATTCAAATGGCCCGTATCGAAAATGGACATTCTCAATTAAATAAGTTGGACGAAAAGTTTCCGGTGGACGGAATAGAGCGTCTGATCAATGGCGTGCGAAGATTGTTATTTTTGTCGTCGCAGAATTTGCAGCCCCAAGAGCTTTATATTTATTACCGAACTCAATATCAAATGCTCGAAATGGTGGTGGGAAGGTTGGAAGGCTTGCAAGATAGCAGTCTAGGCGAGATTTTCGACGACGCCGATGCATTGTGTCGAACTATCGATCTATACAAAGCGTTGGCTGCGAATACCAAGCAAAACCTCGATAAGATGATTGAGTCGAATTACGAATTGTTAACGGATTTCAATTCGGTTAGCGGGAAAAAAACGCTCGATGCTCAGCAAATGGCAACGCTGGCTAAATTGAGTAAAAACGAGATAATTAGCGCGAAGCTTTATATTATGCTATTTAATGAATTACGCGATGGGCGGAAATAGGTGAAAGGTGAAAGGTGAAAGGTGAAAGGTGAAAGGTGAAAGGTGAAA
>NZ_JBNGHF010000080.1:0-14578 GCF_050611805.1 Methylotuvimicrobium sp. | reverse complement strand
CGGGCTTTTTTTTGCCCTAAGGTTTTGCAAAAGGATGGCATCCATTAGGTACGCGCAGCGTACCCTCACAGTTAGGTTTGTAATTGGATGGGCTAGTCAATAAAGCTAATTGATTCATGGGCGAAAACCAAATTGTTATAGAATGGTCGAATAGTTGTATTTACTTATAACAATGGAAAAATACATTGATGGCCTCGTTAAAAAATAAGCTTATCGCTAAACCGGTGTTGCAAATTGAGCAGAAAAATAGTTTATCCTCAATTAATCTCAAAGGTTCATGGAACTTATTAGCAATCAACGAAAGTCCAGCTATTACTCGAGAGCTTAAAGGACTGCAATTTAATTCGGATTGTATATGGCGCCTTGATGAGGTCGATGCGCTCGATAGTGCGGGAGCTTGGCTAATATGGCAAGCCTGGAGGGGAGAGTTTCCAAATCAAGTGCAAATGAGGCCGGAACATAAACGCTTATTCGATCGCTGGAAAACCTTTAGCTATGCACGGCCGGAAGAAGCACAGAAAAGTTTAGTACAAATCTTCAAGGACGGAAATAAAGTCATTTTGGCTTTTTATAGGCATGTATTTAATGGAATTATTTTGCTTGGCCAATTATTGCTCGACACAGCACATCTATTCAGATCACCGAACAAAATACCTTGGCCGGAAATATCAATGACTATATATAGTTCCGGTGTAAAGGCGCTTGGCATCACAGCGTTAGTTGGCTTTTTGATTGGTATTGTTCTCAGTTATTTGTCCGCACTACAGCTGCAAGCCTTCGGTGCGGAAATCTACATTATCAATATTTTGGGGATGAGTATAATTCGAGAGTTGGGGCCTTTGTTAGCGGCTATTTTAGTAGCAGGCCGATCAGGATCTGCGTTAACCGCCCAAATAGGAATCATGCGCGTTGCAGAAGAGTTAGATGCATTGTCCTCGATGGGAATTTCGCATTCGCTACGAATCATTTTTCCAATAGTAGTCGCGTTAACAGTAACGTTACCGTTATTGACGGTATGGACTAATGCGGCCGCTCTTATAGGTGGTATTGTGTCGGCTTGGCACACGCTCGATATAAGTATGCAACAGTTTGTGCAGAGACTACCTGATTCCGTACCTTTGGTTAATGTATTTATTGGAGTGGGCAAGGCCGCGGTATTCGGCATGTTAATAGGAATGATAGCCTGTCACTATGGATTTCATATTAAACCCAATTCGGAAAGTTTAGGGAATGAAACGACCAATTCCGTTGTCGCTTCAATTACTGTGGTGATCATGGTGGATGCGATATTTGCAATTTTATTTATGGGAACGGGAATGCCATGAATGATGTCAATGCAATCCACATGGAAAACATTTGGACCCAATTTGGTGACAACGTAATTCACGAAAATATTAGTTTCAGTTTGTCAAAAACGGAAATTCTCGGCTTGGTCGGGGCATCTGGAAGCGGAAAAACGACATTGATGCGTGAAATGATCGGATTGCAGGCTCCGACCAAAGGACGTGTTACGGTAATGGGGCAGACCTTAGATTATGAGTCCGGAAATGTGTCAGGTCTGATGTTAAGTCAGTGTGGTGTATTGTTTCAAAAAGGCGCTTTATTTAGTTCGTTAAATGTTTTCGATAATATTGCGTTTCCGTTGCGGGAAATTGGTGTCAAGGATTTCGAATGGATAACTCATTTGGTTGCTTTAAAATTAGCGATGGTTGGCTTATCTGCGAAGGACGAGGTGCTCATGCCAGCGGAGCTTTCTGGAGGTATGGTTAAAAGAGTGGCTCTTGCCAGGGCCTTGATTTTAGAGCCTACGTTATTATTTCTTGATGAGCCGACATCCGGTCTTGATCCCATTGCGAGTCAAGGATTTGTGGATCTATTGTGCGAGCTTCATCATGACTTGGGTTTTACGGTTGTTATGGTCACCCATGATTTAAACGTTTTGAATGATTTGTGTACCAAAGTTGCTGTGTTAGCGGAAAAAAAATTAATTGCATACGGTCCGTTAGAAGTCGCGCTAAAGTGTAGTCATACTTTTGCGAGACAATTTTTTCATAATAAGCACGCTGAGAAAGTTTTTGTGAATAGAGAGCATTGTTTTGGGTAGAGATACGCACGCTTTAGCTACCGGTCTTTTTTTACTAACACTGATAATAGGACTGGTCGGCATAGTGTATTGGATCGGTAGCTTTGAAAAGGCACGTGATCTTTATGTTATCTCGACTAGAGACTCAGTAACCGGTTTAAATCCCGAATCTACCGTGTATTACCGGGGTATTGCGGTCGGAAAGGTTTTGACGGTAAATTTCGATCCGAGCGATCCACTGACAATTTTGGTCGAAATTGAGGTGGATAGCAATATACGATTTACACGAGGGATTTTTGCAACATTACGTCTAAAAGGGGTGACAGGGCTAACGCAAATCGATTTACAAGATTCGGGAGACAGCGATGAATGGTTGTTACCTGGCGACAGGCCGGAGCAAAGAATTCCGTTGCGGCCATCGTTGACGGATCGTTTATTGAGTTCAGGCGAAGAAATATTAATGAAAGCCGAACAATTGATGATACGTCTAGACCGTGTGTTGAGCGATGAAAATGAAGAGCATGGACGTGAAATTTTACGTAATTTAAATGTCGTCACCGAAAAAATGCCAAAACTTGAGGATCAACTGGGTAAGGTATTGGAAAGAATGCCGAATTTAATAGATAGTACGGAGACTACGCTCGGTCAAATCGGTGATTTGACGATTGATTTAAAAGCGGCGGCGAATAGTGTAAAAGTGCTTGGTGACCGAGGGGATGCATTGATCGCATCGGGAGCGAATGTTGGGGATGTGCTGACAGGGACAACATTACCAAAAGTGCATCAAACAATGAATGAATTACAGTCCACAATGAATCAATTAAAACGAGTTGCCAATATGCTCGAAGCTAATCCTCAAGCATTAATATTAGGCCCGGTTAAAACCGAGCCTGCTCCGGGCGAACCGGGATATGAGGAGCCGCAATGAAAGTATCACTAACGTGTTTGTGTTTAATCATGCTGATGCTGATAAGTGGCTGTAGCTATAAAACTAGACCCGATGGAGCGGCTTTGCACGACCTTGGGCTTATTGTTCAGCGAAATGCTGAGCAGGCCCCATTACATGTCGAAGTAACAGCTCCGGAGTGGTTAAGGGATACGAGAATTCACTACAGGCAGCTTTATTTAACCCCCACCATTGTAAAATTTTATAACCTAGACCGATGGATCGCGCAACCGGCCGCTTTATTGGCCAAGCACTTCGCAGCAATTCCAGTAAGCGAGCCGTTAACTGTAAAAGTGCGTTTATTGGATTTTGAACAACGTTTCGACACTCCACAGCAAGCGCGTTCGGTCGTTGCTTTTGAAGTTGAAGTGTATAAGGTGAACGAAAATGCACCAAAAGCTCGAAAAACGTTTCAATTTGAACAAGTCAATATATCGGCAAATGCATTGGGTGCGGTCAATAGCTTTGCCGACTTGACTGAGGTAGCCGTGAGTGAAATGAGCGCTTGGTTTAATTCTTTGCGTTAATCCATCCTTGGCGCCAAACCTTCCGGCATCTGCACAGGTAAAGTCGAAATAGGAAGTGCGTTAGTCGATGTCAAGGCGTTTTTTTGTGGATAATCAGTCATTTCACCTAATCTTAGTCAAATTACACAGTTATTTAATGCATTAATGCGTGTCAATGAGTTGCTGAACGCGACTGATCACGCGATTTCATTTATGTTCAGAGGGCTTGTCTGAAACCCAAACTAATTATACGTTGCAAAATAGAGGCCAAGGTTAGCGGCCAATTGTCGCGCGGCAAAATGCCACATTTTCCTGGTCGCCTTTAATGGATACACTTTACTTCGACTCTTGTATGCACTCTTCACGAGACTAGAGTTGAATCCTTCCTCTTTAATGCGGCCTCCCGGCCGCATCTTTTTTTCGACATCCCAGTTTTAAAAAAGGTAAGTTATGTCAATTTTCAAAAACCCCGATTTTTTCGATTTCAAACCGCTAGACCTCGAACATAAAGTGTTTTTGCCGACGCGGGAGCTTTACAGTAGTCTGAGCCTGCAAGTAAGCGAGCTGTATCGACAAATTAAAACGGTCTTGATCGATTGGCACGCTGAAGTGGCCGTTACCGCGAAGCAAATTTATGCGCATCCGGTCGAGACTGGCTCGCAATGGTATGCTCAAGCTGTTGATTACGGTGCGCAGATGTATGCTCAGGTTAACGAGGTTTATTTTCCGAAAGTCGAGTCTATGTATGAACAGACAGTAGTCGATGCGACACAATTGGGTCTGCAAGCCGGCGAATTTTGGCAAGCGTTTTACGATCACCCTCAAGCAACGGTCGCGGCATTGATCGAACCGGTGACAAATTATACGAATCAAGCAGTTGACGTTGTGGAAGTCTATTTTGTGAGCGTTTATTCAGCGATTGTGGACTTGTTCAATTTAATGCTTGAGCAACCGACTGAAACCCTGGAAGCCGTATATCAAAATGCGTTAGCGGGATTGTTGGACATTTATTTTCAATTGATTTCATCGTTATTGGCGATGCTGTAAAAAGGATCGCACGATGATCAGTTCTCTTGATGATCGCCCACCGGAGCCGCGAATGCATCGGCAACCAATTCATCGGTATTGTCGCCGGTCAAAGATTCCAGAAAAGCAGTTAAATCGTCTATTTCAGCCGCGTTTAAATTCAAAGGAATGATCAGCGGATCTAAGTTTTCATTGCTAATGCCGCCCTGGTTATAGAGCTCGACGACTTCTTTTAGTGTTGAAATCGAACCGTTGTGCATGTACGGAGCGGTCAGCGTGACATTGCGCAACGACGGGGTTTTGTAACGCCAGCGGTCGTTTGGGTTTTGCGTGACTTCATAGCGACCGAGATCGTTGCTTTTGGTTTCCGAGACCGATGCGATCAATTTGTTATCGACATCGACAAAGACGCCGGGGGCGACTTGCACGCGCTGAGTTTTGGCATCGCTGCCCATCGCTTCATGGTAGCCGATGCCGGTATTATGAAACGCATTGTCGGTGAACAGTGCGGTTTCCTTGTCGACGGTGTGGCAAGCCGAACATTGAGCCTTACCGCTAAAAAGTTTGAATCCGCGTTGAGCGGATGCGCTCAATGCCTGTTTTTCATTTCCGTAATACCATCGGTCGAACGCTGAGTTGCCGGAGTTCAGCGTGCGTTCGTAACTTGCGATCGCCATGCCGATTGTTTCGATTGTCGGTCCTTTGCCGAAAGCCTTGTTGAAAAGAGCCTTGTATTCGCTATCGTTATGCAATTTCTCGATTACGCTGCCGATCGAAGGATTGGCCATTTCGTTGTGCGCCAATAATGGCCCCCAAACTTGATGTTCGAGGCTGGTTTCGCGGCCGTCGTGAAACAGTTTTGTGTAATAGGCGACATTGTAAAGTGTCGGGCTGTTGCGCTTGACGGTACGGCCTTCGATTCCGACCGCGGTTTTCATCTCATTGCTGGTAAAGCCTTGCTCAGGAATATGGCACATTGCACACGAAAAAGTATTGTTCAGCGACAGCCGGCGATCGTAGAAAAGTTTCCGCCCCAATTGTACTTTTTCAGGTGTGATCGGGTTGTTTGCCGGAACCGGTACGGGCGGCAGGCCTTTTGGCGGATTGTAGACCGTTTTCATCAAATCGGTAGCTTGACCGGTCCGGTCGGCCAGTGCGATGCTATCCGTCCTGTAATCGTCGCTTTCGTAATTCGATTTATCGTCGCCGGGTCGAAAGCGTTTGAAGACTTGTTTCGACTTTTTACCAGTGGCGACGGCTACCGGTTGCAGTAAGGTCTTCACATCGTTGATTAAAGTGTCGGTATGCAAGAACGAAACGCTGTAGATGTTGCGGATTTTTTTGTTTCGGTCGATCAAATAGACGCGCAAAATATGCGAAAAAGTGCCGGTGAAACGTCCGTTTTCGTCGTAGACTTTCTGGATGCTTTGCCGATAATTATCGAGAATCGGCCGCAACTCGGCTTCCGAAGCAGTCGTTAGGAAGCGCCACTCGATGTTTTCATCCTGCAGGTGCTCGCCATACTGTTTCATTTTCTCGGGTGTGTCTTGTTCGGGGTTGAAGCTTAACGTCAACAAACGCAGTTGTCGGCTCAATTCGGGGGCCTTTTTAAGCCGGTTTTTGATTTTATGAAACACCCCGGTTGCTAAAGGGCAGCCGTTGACGTCGCTGCACGTCGAATAAATAAAACTGAGTAGCACGATCTTATCGCCCATCAGTTGATGCAAGTTAACAGCTTGGCCTTGTTCGTCGAGAACTTTACCGTCTGCGGCTTTTCCGAGCGCCGGTAACAGATAGCTGCCGACGGCCGGGAGTTCGTATTGCAGCGCGCCGTAACCGGGCGCAAGCGTTTCGTTGTCGGCCTTGACCGAAAAGACCGCTACGCTCGACAGCAAAATGACGATGGTAAACAAATGTTTCATGGCGTCGCTCCGGCGAATCGATGGGAACAGAGAGCGGCCGAGGCCGCTCATTGAGGTTATTGATATTTCGTAAGCAGGTTGGGCTGCTGGCTGTTGCTGCTATAAAGAGAATATGCACCGAACCGCATTTGATGCGCGCGGCCTAACTTTTCTTTGATGAAATCGATCGAGAACTGTTCTTTAAGTTGTTTTCCATTCCAATGATAAAGCTTGAAGAACTGCTCGTTATCGTCACCCTTTTTATCCCAGTTGGCCAATAGAGAAGTCGTATAATAAAGACGTTTACCGTCCCAACTTGACGACACCATATTGACTTGGGAGCCGATTTTTTGTTCGTAAACTTGTTTCGGGTTGAACGGATCGCTAATGTCGAAACCTCGAGTCTTCCCGTCCATAAAGGTATTGACCCATAATGTTTTGTCATCGCTCGAAATAGAGATATCGACCGGCAAAGGTATTTTAGAAGGATCGCCAATATCGGCTACTGCTTTCGCTTGCCATTCGCCTGCTTGGTCTTCATAAATCAACCAGATCTTCGATGTTAGTGCTGTGCTGGTAAAGCAGTAGTTATTATTAGCTCCCCATGCGCAACGAAGTTCCAACGGCGCACCGGGAACGTCGAAGACTTTTTTCGGTTTGCGCGCATGCAGGTCCCATTGCACGACGGTATTGCCGAAGCGTTTCATCGCCTCGGGATCATTCAGCATTTTACCGAAATCCATCATGTAATTAGACCAACCGGTGAAAGACGACGTTAGCATTAAGTTGCGCCTTGGCAGTACTCGAACATCGTAACCGTAACCATCGGCGTAGTTTCCGGTTTTGATAGCACCGCGTAAGTCGCTGTCGGTTGGGTGCCAGTGCGTGGCGATATATTCCCCTTCGTTGGTGTATTCGACTAGAGCGGTTCTGCCGCCATGATCTTTGTTATTAGAGAGCCCGGTGATCAGCATGCGACCGGGCAAGGCGTAGGTCGTATGCGGGCCGACTACGCCACCGCTTTTCGCGACGAAATCGCTGATGACCTTCGTCAATTTGGGTTTAGCCGGGTCGCTATGAACGTCGAAAATAAAAACCTTATTGGTATCGAGGCCGCCAGCCCACAAGTATTGCCGATCATCGGTAAAGCCGGAATGATGCGCCTCATTCCGTCCGCCGACCGACAGCGAGTTGACGACTTTGCCATAGTTTTTGGACTGAGGATTGACATCGACTGTGACAAGCTTATCCTGCTCATCTCCGACACCTTCCATGCCGAGCGTCCAGATATAAACAAAGTCCTCCTGTCCGACAATCTTGGCCATATAGGGGGACATACAGGTTTCGTCAGCTTGTGCAGGATGTATGCTAAGGCTGCTGATCATGATTGTAGAAGCGGCAAACAAGGCGGATTGAGTTAGTTTGCCAAGAAGGTTACGGTTCTTGCTTTGTGATTTCATGGTATGCACTCTCTTGTAATTATCTGAGTAATAGTGAGTTTTCGTGAGTCGGACTGATTACCTCCTTTGGCTGATAGTGTTTCTGGGGTGATAAAGTGCTTATGTTTCGGCAGTGGTCGGATCAATAATCGTCTTGATTTGGCTGATACGATTAGCAGGGAATGATCCTTGTTGAGCGTGTTCCCGAATAGCCGTTTCGTCAGGTGCGATATAAACACAATAGACTTTATCATCGGTTACATAGCTCTCAATCCATTGAATTTTCGGTCCCATATTCTGAAGAATGGAACATGACTTTTGAGCGATACCATGAAGGTCTTCGCTTGTCAATGATCCGGCATTGGGGATTTCTCGTTCGATAATGAATTTTGGCATGTTTTTCTCCAATTAAAAATGACTGGTCGTCTCAAATGAGATTGAAAAAATTAGGCTTTGAAATAGCCCTCCAACAAGCTCCGGCAACATTGTTTTAAGGGTTCCGAGGATTGTTCGATTTTCATTCGAAGTAACGCGCCTTGCCAAGTGTTTAGTAATAAATCGGCCATTTCCTCTGCCGTCAGATCGGATCGAACGGTTCCTTGTTGTTGTGCTTGTGTAAGTGCAGAGCGCATAATGTTGCGATAACGAGTTACCGCGGATTGCAATGCCTTTTGGCATATTTTGCTGGTGTCGCCGATTTCACCCATGAGGTTGCCGAGCAGGCAGCCGCCTTTGAAGTTTTGTTTTTCGGTTTCGGCAATCAAATCGCGGTAATAGCGTTTTAACGCAGATAGGGCGTCGCCATTCGAATGTTCCAAATATGTGTCAAGCTGTTTAATAAATGGTTCAATGTAGTGCTGAATGACCTCCGCGCCGAAATTTTCTTTACTGCCGAAATAGTTGTAAAAAGACCCTTTTGGTATTTTAACGGCATCCAAAATTTCTTTAAGTCCGGTACCATGGTAACCCTGCTCCATCAATAGCTTGACGCCTTGATTGAGTAGATTATCTCGGTTGATTTGTTTTTGCGATATTTCGATCATGGGAAAATAATACGACCGGTTGTCTTAACTGTCAATAATAAAAATCAATCATTAATTTTGGGATTTATCAGAGGTCTTGCTAATATTTTGCCGGGTACAGGCGAAGGACAGAAAATATACCTTTCGCGCAGCCCAATTTTCGGTTTTTTAAAACCTCTCCCATTTTGGTAGAGGGTGCATGATGGCGAAATTTGAAGCGCGAAAGGCATGCTTCGTCATGAATATTTCAATTCAAAACAATAGGAAAATTGTAAATGAGCGAACAGGAGTCAAATGGAGGGTCTGGCAACATAGAGCAGGAAGGAAAGAGTATGCATCCATTAATCAAGTTGGGCATACTCTCGGCCGGCTCTAAGGTTGGAGCGGAGATCATTCTCAAGCTTGCTAAGCACCCTGTGTTGTTGATGGCAATGGGTATCGGTAGCGGGCTATATATTAACAAGCACCGCAAAGATATTCTCGAAGCCGCACAGCAGCTAAAAGATCAGGGATTGGCGATCGTTAAGAAAAAAGATTGATGCCTCAGTGGTGTCGGATTAAGTGTATTGCCGGGTTCCGAACAAGGACGTGCCTACTCTGACCATTGTGGATCCTTCGGCAATCGCCGCGCTTAAGTCGTCACTCATCCCGAATGAAAACGTATCGAGATTAGGATGCTTGAGTTCGGAAACCGCTTCATAGAGCAATCGGTAGGGCTCTCGTTGCAAAGAAAAGTCACTTTGCGGTGCAGGTACCGCCATAACCCCTCTTAGGCGGAGACTCGGAAGGGCTTTAACTGCGTCGACCAATTCCGGAAGATCATTCAGAGCAATGCCTGATTTGCTGCTTTCATGGCTGATGTTGACTTGCAAACAAATATTCAATGCCGGTAAATGGACGGGGCGTTGTTCACTGAGCCGCTGGGCAATTTTGAACCGGTCTACGCTATGAACCCAGGCAAAATGGCGGGCGATGAGCTTGGTCTTATTGGATTGAATCGGGCCGATGAAATGCCAGGTGATATTGTAAGCCCCGAGCTCTTGTTGCTTGGCCCGCGCTTCTTGAGCATAGCTTTCCGCGAAATGGCGCTGGCCGGAAAGATAGGCGAGGATAATGTCCGAAGAAGGTTTAGTTTTACTGACGGCAAGTAAGCGAACGCTTCCCGGTAAGCGTTCGAAGTCGATCTCGGCTTGTCTGATTTGGGTTCGAACGGATGCGATTTGTTGAGCAATTGCGAACATAAGCACAATTTAGATGATAAAAAACCGCTATTAAACAGCAGCCCTTTCAAAAAGCAAAGACTTAGGCTAAGGTTATTTAGGATTTCGCGAAAAATAACTTCCTGGAGTTATGAACTTTGCCGAGGGTTCGATAACTCGCCTGGCAGGACGCCGTGAATGCAGATTTTGCAGGAGCAAACATCTGCCCGCCGCCGACACCTGTCAATCGAGCAACCGATCCCTCTTTAAAAATAGGGAAGTTGTTTATAACCAAATCCTTAGTATTTCTATTTTTATTAGCCGCTTGAGAATCGTATGGATATTGCTGAATTATTGACTTTTTCCGTTAAAAACAATGCATCGGATTTACATTTATCGGCCGGTTTGCCGCCGATGATTCGGGTGGACGGCGATATCCGGCGTATCAATATTCCGGCCTTAGAGCATAAAGAAGTTCATGCCTTGATTTACGACATCATGAACGACAAACAGCGCCGCGATTATGAAGAATTTCTTGAAACCGACTTTTCTTTTGCATTGCCGGGTGTTGCAAGGTTTCGTGTCAATGCATTCAATCAGGATCGAGGTGCGGGGGCGGTTTTTAGAACGATTCCTTCGAAGGTGTTGAGTTTAGAAGATCTTAATGCGCCAAAGTTTTTTGAAGAAGTTACTCGCAAGCCTAGAGGTTTAATACTGGTAACAGGACCTACCGGGTCGGGGAAATCGACAACGCTCGCGGCGATGATTAACCATATCAACACCAATGATTATGCACATATTTTAACCGTTGAGGATCCGATCGAGTTCGTCCATGACAGCCAAAAATGCTTGATCAATCAACGAGAAGTCCATCGCGATACATTAGGTTTCAACGAGGCCTTGCGTTCTGCGCTGCGGGAAGACCCCGACGTTATCCTAGTGGGTGAAATGCGCGACTTGGAAACAATACGATTGGCACTGACTGCGGCAGAAACTGGTCACTTGGTTTTCGGCACGTTGCACACCACGTCGGCCGCGAAAACGATCGACCGCATTATCGATGTGTTTCCGGCGGCAGAAAAAGACATGATCCGCTCGATGTTGTCGGAATCGTTGCAAGCGGTTATTTCGCAAACCTTACTGAAAAAAGTCGGTGGAGGACGTATTGCGGCGCATGAAATCATGGTCGGGACCGCAGCCATTAGAAACTTGATTCGCGAAGCAAAAGTCGCGCAAATGTATTCGGCGATTCAAACCGGGCGCAAGGAAGGCATGCAGACCTTGGATCAAAATTTGAAAGAATTGGTTGAAAAAGGCTTAGTGGCTTCAAAAGTCGCCATGTTGAAAGCGGTTAACAAAGATATGTTCAGGTAGAGAGGGGGGCGATATGGATGAATTTAAGCGACTACTTGAGTTAATGGTTCAGCAAAAGGCCTCCGATTTATTCATCACAGCGGGGCGCCCGCCCACGATAAAAGTCGACGGTAAGTTGATCGAAGTATCAAAAACGATGCTAAACAACGATCAATCTCGAGCTATTGTCATGAGTGTGATGACGCAACGGCAAAAAGACGAATTCGATAATACCAAAGAGTGTCAGTTTGCGATTGCTTTTCCTAAGCTCGGCCGATTCCGGGTGAGTGCGTTTACCCAGCGAGATGCTGCGGGAATGGTGTTGAGGCGCATCGAGACTCATATTCCCGATGCCGAAGATCTTCATTTGCCGCCGGTTTTAAAAGATTTGGTCATGAATAAGCGAGGACTGGTGTTGTTCGTCGGCGGGACGGGAACCGGTAAGTCGACTTCATTGGCGTCGTTGATCAAATATCGAAACCAAAATAGCAGCGGACATATTATTACCATTGAAGATCCGCTCGAGTTTTTGCATCCGCATTTGGGTTGCATTGTCACGCAGCGCGAAGTCGGCATGGATACCGAATCCTATGAAGTCGCACTTAAGAATACCTTGCGCCAAGCGCCTGATGTTATCCTGATCGGTGAGGTTAGAACCCGTGAAACGATGCAAAATGCGATTACGTTCGCTGAAACCGGGCATTTGTGTATAACGACCTTGCATGCGAACAATGCCAATCAGGCATTGGATCGGATTTTGCATTTTTTTCCGGACGAAATGCATAATCAATTATTTATGGACTTGTCGTTGAATTTGCGAGGCATTGTCGCGCAGCAGTTGATTGCCCGTGCCGATGGCAAAGGACGCTATCCCGCGGTTGAAATTTTGTTGAACACACCCTTGGTTTCCGACTTGATTCGTAAAGGCGAGGTTCACAAACTTAAGGAATTAATGAAGAATTCGCGGGAACATGGGATGCAGACCTTCGATCAAGCACTTTACGATCTCTATACCGCCGGAAAAATTAGTTATGAAGATGCCTTAAACTCTGCGGACTCAAGAAACGAAGTACGCTTGATGATTAAGCTGGGTGCTGAAGATTTAGGGACTTTAGTCAATGAAAATATGCATTTAACAGAAGACGAAGACGAGCATTCTCGTTTTTAATTCAATCATCTTTTGCGTGCTTCACTAATCGTTTCATAAGCCTTGGTGATTTGTTGCGTTTTTTCTTTGGCCAAGATCATCATTTCTTCGGGTAGGCCTTTCGCAACCAGTTTATCAGGGTGATGCCGGCTGATGAGGCGGCGATAAGCTTTTTTAATATCGCTATCGCTAGCATTGGGGCGGACGCCGAGGACCTCGTAGGCGGTAGCTAAATTATCCTCTTTTTTAGTCGTTTGATATTGCTGTCGATGTTGACTGCCATAGAGCCGGTATTGCGCCAGAATTTGTAATTTGATGCGCTCGTAATCAAACCGCGAAAGACCGAGTATTCCGCAGATCTTAATCAACAGTTTATCCTTGACCTCGCTCAAATGGCCATCGGCCATCGCGGCTTGAAGTTGAATTTCTAAAAACATGCGAATCAAATCGCCTCGCCGGCGGCACTCGTGACGAAATTGACGAAGCGCGTCATCAAGAGGAAAGTCTTTGTTTTTGCCTTGTTGAAAGAGTTTAATCGCGGTTGAGCGTAAGTCGGCCGATAAGCCCATTTCGTCCATTACACGTTTAGCCAGATCGATTTCCGCTTGAGAAACGCGTCCGTCCGCTTTGGCGATGTGGCCCATTACCGAAAATGTCGCGGTAAAAAAAGCGGTTTGTATGCGGTGCTTATCGCCGGGGCTCAATCGCTCGTCGAAATCGAATGCCTCCAAGCCGGAATCGAAGTGATGGCCGACCGATGCCCCTAGTATAGCCCCAAGCGGACCGCCCAAAAGAAATCCGAAGGCGCCGCCCAAGAATTTTCCCAACCAACTCATTGCCAGTCATCCCGTTATTCAAAAATAAATGCTATTGTATGCGATTTGATATTAACTTCTTATAACGAGGCATTATGAACGCTCCGGCTGTTCTTTACGAATCATCTTTGTCGCAATTGACGTTGCGAGCTCGCGGAAAAGTCCGTGATATTTACGACATAGACGATGAACATATGTTGATCGTCACGACCGATCGCCTATCGGCTTTCGATGTGATATTACCGGATCCGATTCCGCAAAAAGGGCGTGTTTTGACATCTGTTTCGAATTTTTGGTTTAGTAAATTGAAACACATTTTGCCTAATCATTTAGCCGGCGTTTCTTTGGCCGAAGTGCTTACCGATCCGCAAGAACTCACGCAGCTAGAAGGAAGGGCGGTCGTGGTCAGAAAATTGAAACCGCTACCGGTCGAAGCGATTGTACGCGGATATATCATTGGTTCGGGTTGGAAAGATTATCAGCAAACCGGTCATATTTGCGGCATTCGTCTTCCCGAAGGTTTACAGCAGGCACAGCAATTGCCTGAGCCGATCTATACACCGTCCAGCAAAGCGGCTGTCGGCGATCATGATGAAAATATAACGTTTGCGAAAACGGTTGATTTGATGGGGCAAGAACTCGCCGAAAAAGTGCGTGAGGCCAGTTTGGCTCTCTATCAAGAAGCGGCGAAATATGCCAAGGAAAGAGGCATTATTATTGCCGATACCAAATTCGAATTCGGCACCGATGACGCCGGCGTCTTATATTTGATCGATGAGGCGCTAACACCCGATTCGTCTCGCTTTTGGCCCGCCGATCAATACCAAGTCGGCATGAGCCCACCCAGTTTCGATAAGCAGTATGTGCGCGATTATTTAGAAACTTTGGACTGGAATAAAAAGCCGCCGGCGCCCTCATTGCCCGAGGAAGTGATTCGTAGGACGACCGAAAAATACCTGGAGGCGGAGGCTAAATTAATCGGTTCAAGAAATTAGTACGCTGCCTTCGCTCAATTCTGCGAGAATCATTGCAGTAACGCTCATGAAGGCTTGGCATAACCCCGGCAAATGAAAGTTCTCTGGTGGCGGAGGGTGCGGTCACTCGCCCGACAGGACGCCGTGAACCCAGCACCTAAATCCAG
>NZ_JBNGHF010000079.1:3630-14961 GCF_050611805.1 Methylotuvimicrobium sp. | reverse complement strand
CTAGCCCCTGCTCGGACACTTGACTTCGGTAAGCTGAAGCATCTTGCTAATCAGGAAATGGAATATATGTAAGGAGCCGTCGCCAGAAACGTCAACACAATGGCAACAATGCTCAATAGCTCTTTGTATGGTACGGCTTCCATTGTTCCAATTGCCTAACGCCTTGCTAAAACTCGCGCGCTGTTCGCGCGTCGTTTTTGAGCAATTAGTTACTCATTTGTTTATCGAATCCGAACATGTTTGGATACTCTGCTCTCCAGTAGACGAATAAGGTTAGGGTCCATGCGCTCGTAGCTGTCAGGGATATCCAGAGAAATCAGCCTCTTATTTTTGAGGAGGTCGCGGTACTTTTTTTTCACCTTATTCCGGTGCGACTTTTCCATAACGAACACAACATCTGCCCACTCGATGAGATCGCCGCTCAATGGCGTCTCCGCATCGGCGTTGGTACCGCACCCAATCGCCTCGACCCCATCGTATCGCGAGAAGATCTCTTCTCCGGTTGGGCTTCGCAGCCTATTCTCACTGCAGACAAACAATAGCTTCATGTCGGACTCATGTACACGTAACGATCAAGCTCAGCGACGCGGTTCGTCTGCGTCCGCTGAAACGCCTGGTCCATCCGTAGCACATACCCAGTCATGCAGATAGCTCGTCAGCAAGAGCGCGAAGCAGTTTCGCCCCATCGCCACGCCATGCGCTACCGTGCATGCATGCAAGCGTTGAAGGGTTTGTCGAGGCCAGACGCTCAAGCATCGCGCGTGCATTCTTCGTGTGCGAGAAGTAGTCCATCTCGTGGCGGAATGCCTCGCTCGGTCCCAGGATGTCCGACTCTGTGATAGGCGGAAGATCGGCGCCTTTCTGCGTGAACAAGTCGCCACATAGCAATGTGGACGTTAGCTCTTCTGTCAAGAAGCCGCAATCCCACGCGTGCGGCAAATGCGGCGTATCGAACCAACGCACAGAGTGCTTGCCCAGGGAGAGCCGTTCTCCATCGGCAAGCGCACGGGGTGCCCGATCAGCAAGGTCACTAACCGATACCATGGCGGCTACCGCGCCGCACAGGGGTACCGACTGCGGGGAGACGGCGAGCCATTCATTGAGCGATCCACATTCGTCGGCTTCGACATGGGAAAACGCAATGTAGCGAAGGCTCTCGACCGGTAAAACGGCACCGACTGCTTCGCGCACCAATGGAAACAATTTTCGCGGACCGGTGTGGAAGAGCAATGGTTCATCGTCCATGATGAGGAATTGATTGAATGAGAACCCACCCGCACCTTCGATGACAATTGGCGTGTTGATGCGATAGATCCCGTCGGCAATTTCGTGCACGTTTGTACCGGATTGCTTGTTCGTAATGGTCATCAGACTCTCCCGGCCACCGATTCTGTCACAGTGACGCTAATCCCCAAAGCTTGATAAATAACAAAACTTCAAAAACCGCCATGAGGCGGCACGTCCCTTTGAGCGCCATTTTAGAGCGTCCGTAAGCCGCTGTACACAACGTAAGCGAGATTGGCTACTGCCAAACCGATCACTGTAAAAATGGTAACTTGCATTCCCAGTATGCGATAACGAAGGCTTTCGGTCAGCAAGCCCCTTGCATGCAAAATGCGTCCCACGAGCACAGCAATACCGCCGAAATGCACGAGGGCTACATGAGCTTCGCTTAACTCAAGCAGAACGAGCAATATGAGAGAAATGGGGATATATTCTGTTGCATTTCCCTGGGCTCGGACGCAGCCTGGAGTTCAGGCTCGCCTCCATCGCCGAGACGCACTTTCTTTTCCCGACGCAACTTTATGACCCGAAGCGACAACCAGACAATCAATAATGCCAACATCGCAGCATACAAAGAACTGATCATATTTCCTCCCAGTGATGCTTTAACGCTTTAAATAAGCCGCCAATTTGGAGCGGCAGCGGAAAATAGGTCGGCTTAATTCACTTGTTATATTTTTTTTCATGCCATTTGTAATAATTCTGACTTCCAGGCCAATTATTAACCATTTTTCCTATTAGCTCAGAGATCACCTCATCAAGCTTTCTGCTAGTTCGACGCTTGCTATTCTTTTGAACTTTTGCGTCACGCACAAAAATGTATCCTTTCTCGAACAGATCATCACAACCAGACTTGCACATTAATGCGGCTACGTTATCAAAATCTAGTTTTTCATTCTTTGTGCAATCCGATCTTTTCTTGATATGCGCAGCTACAAGGAAGTCAACTGGAAAGTCATTCCCACAAATAACGCATTTAGAGAAAGCTTTCCCTTCACAAAGGTAAGCCCGCAAGAATGCTTGTTCCTTTCGCGCCTTGGTTGTTGAATCTTTGTCTAAATCGGCCTCTTCAGTCAGTCTCTTCAGATGAGATCCGACTGGCGCTAATGAACTCTTCGTAGTTCCTGAAGAAAGAATAATGCTATCATGCTTAATGTAGGACGGCCCTTGGTTGATTTTGGGGTTCGACATCCTCACCCCATAGCCCGCCAAATATAAAGCTTCCAACTCTTCCTCAGTTTCCACCCTGACATAGTCAACATCATGTCTTGATGTGGTTGCAACGAAGCACCCATCAGGATATCGATGAGGCGTCAGAATGGCGCCGCCATAAAGCTGCCCCTTTTTAATCGCTGTAAGTCTGCTCATAGACTCCAAAAATATAACGTTGCAAATAACCGGACGCGAAAAGCGCGTAGCGGTTTTTGCGGTCCGAGTTAATTTGCATTGTTATAACCAGAATGGTCAGCAAAGATTTGTCGCTCTTCTTTGCTTGCTCTTCTAAACGAGATCACCCGCACTGTTTCATCTGTTCGCATGGTTGTTACGATGAAAACGACATTATTTTCATCATCTACGCCAATGTGCTGATGTCGAATTTCGTCACCTTTTATGATTGGATCGCTTGTAATAAATGGGTGAGATTGAATGGGGAGTAACCAATTCTGCAAAATATACACAGCACTTTCAAGCGAATATCCATGCTTTTTTCTGTTCGATTCGTCTTTCTCCAGATCGTAATCAATCTTGCTGTACCCGAAAACTAACCGGAAATCCGTTTCATTGATTCCTAACTTTTCTGGTATATCCATGACGCTTATTAGTTATAACTATTGATTCCCAGGCAAATCTGCCCATACAAGTTGATATTACCGGTATTTTCAGGCATTTTTGCCTTGATATTCGATAAACCGCGCATAGTTGCCTCGATAACTTGATATTAGCTGACAATCCAGGCAGATTTGCCCGCCCATTAAATTGCCGCTGACTTTAGATGGTACTGTTTTCGAAGTCAAGTTCAAGTTCGCAAGCTCTACCGGTTGTGGCGTGCGAAGGATCATGCGTTTCAAGCATTATTCCCTGCATACCGAAAGTACTTAACTGCGATTGAATAAAGCGCAATTCGTCAGGTTTCATCGAATGACGGAAAGACAATCCTTATTTGAACACAGCAAAGCCAAATTTGAAGGCTATGTATGCGGTAATAGTTGCCCCCGCCACCGGAAGCACTTAAAAACTCAAAGCGAATGTAGGGTACGCTGCGCGTACCTAATGTCGGCACAACGAAACACATGAGAGCACGTTAATCTACGGGCGGATCTCCTGCGGTACGCACAGCGTGCCCTACAGTCTTTTCGGCATTCGCATACTAATAATTTCAACTATTAACGCAAACATAGACAAAATCGAAGCCTTTTTGACGCATCCGGCTACGTAGCGTAATGTCGCCGGATCGACGCAGAATCAAGCGATGAACGCTTTGGCTTTTTTCTACAAAAAAATTCTCGACAAGCCGCTGGAAAAGCGTATCGATGCGATTCGTTCCGGCAAAAAACGGCACATTCCGGTCGTGTTGTCGGCGGATGAAGTGAAACAGGTTTTGGCACGCATGAAGGCGTTCCGCAGTTAGCGGCAAAGATTCTGTACGGCAGCGGATTATGGATTACCGAGGTGGTCAGGCTCGGAGTTCAGGATCTCGATTTCGAATACAATCAGATTACAGTGCGTGCCGGCAAGGGCGACAAAGACCGGGTGAAGACCTTTTCCGAGACGTTGATGCCGCTGCCGCGCCATCGCCTTGATAAGGTCAATCTGATTCCAAGCAGGCAACGTCTCGAATTCCGCGTGTCGGCAATGAGGAAGGGTAATGGTTGACTCAACCATGACGGTCATGGGTTAACACTGCAGTCAACGGATCGAATAGTTCGAACAAACCCGATAAAGCGCGTCGACAGCCTCCCTGTCTCGGCTATAGCTGCAGACGACTTCGTGCTTGTGTTCATAGTAGCGCCCGGAATGTTGCTGGCCGGCCGGGTCGGTCGCGAGCCATACCGGGGTTTCGGCGCCATGATCCGGTGTTTCGTGGCCGCCGAATCCCAAATCGTTGCTCAATTTCGAATTGACGTCGCCCGGATGACAGGCATTGACCGCAATTCGGTAAGGCAGAAGTCTTTCCGAGAAAGCCGCGCTCAGCATGCGGTCGGCCTGTTTGGACTGTCGGTAGGCGCTGTCGCTGTCGTAGCGCCTGCGGGTAAACTCCAAATCGTTCAAATCCAGGCCGCCGGCCCAGTAGCTTGCGACATTGACGACACGGGCAGGCGCCGACGCTTTCAATGTATCGGCGAACGCGTCGATCAACCGGAAATAACCGAGCACGTTGGTGGCGAACTGCATTTCGATGCCTTCGGAGGTTTCCTGCCGGGTGCGCGGCGTACAGGCGGCATTGTTGATCAATGCATGCAGCGGACCGGTCCAGCGTTCCGCCAAACCACGGATTTCGAGATGCTCGCTCAAGTCGGCGAGCTCGAAGCGCACTGCTTCATTCCCCGTGGCCGCGATGATTTCCCGCACCGCTCGTTGTGCTTTATCGCCATCGCGGCAAACCAATACGACTTCGGAATTCGGCTTTGCCGCCAGTTGCCGCGCAATGGCTTTGCCAATCGCCCCGGTGGCGCCGGTGACCAAATAAACCCGTACACCGGAACTTTGAGCGCTTGATGAATAAGCAGATGAAACCATGAAACCGCACTCCATCGAGGGATTTTTAGACCCGTATATTATCGTGTAACTGTCGTTTTCAATGAATCAATCCTCGTAACTATTCAGCGCATTTGGTCGGTTTGGCGTCGGGTATTGATTTCTAAGGACGCGTAAATACGTCCCTGTAAGCTCTGACCGCAACGTCCTGTTGCAGACAGCCTTATAAATCAATGCCCGACACCTTCTTATATATGACTTATGCTGAATAATTACCAATCCTCTTTCGTTGCCGCGACGACAACGAATGCACATTGACCCCGCCCTGCCCTTAGCGATTCGATTTCCCGAGTTTCGGACAATGGGCGGGCGAGCGTCTGCCCCCAAGCGTCGATCGAGAAACCGGTTTCCAGCAGAAGTTGCTCTACTTCGTCAGCCGAAATGAATGTGGCTTCGCGGTAAAATACGCTCTCGTCCTGATGCGCCAAATAATCTTGTCCCAAGGCACTTTCCCTATCGATAAACCCGATCACAAGGCGGCCGCCCGGCTTAAGCACTCGGTAAGCCTCGGCAAGCATTTTCACTGGGGAGTCTACAAAACAGATGGTCGTTACCACCAACGCGTAATCGAAGGTGCCGACTTCGAAAGGCAGATTCTCGGCCACGCCTTCCACGACCTTTATGCCTCGCGCCGAAGCATGGAGCAACATCGCCGGGGAAGGATCGACGCCGACCTGTATCCCTAACGGCGCCGCGAAGCGACCGCTGCCGACGCCTATCTCGATGCCGTAACCTTCCCAGGGCACGAATGGACGCAGGGCCAGCAATTCCGAGATATAAGCAGCCTCATGCTTTTCGAACCACGCCTCATAACGTTGATGATGAGCCTCGAATGGAGCCACTCTAGGCATGGCGCGACTCCTGTTGAAAACTGCCTTCCGCGATCCTACTCATGGCCGCCCCCGTGTCTGCCGCGACGTCCTTCCCCGCCGCCATGTCCACCGCGTCCGGATGATCCTTGCATACATCGCTGAAACGCCGGCAGGTGGCGCTGCTGCGATGCGTCCCGAAGATTGCGGAACACGGTCAGAATATCCGGTCGTTCCGTGGCTTGAACTAACCGTTCGTAGATTTCGGCATTGGCGATTTCGGCGGCGACGCCCGCTTCGCAAGCTTCTTGCAGACTCTCATAACGCTCAACATTTCCCAACCAGGGATTCTCGGGAATGGTTAACCCATAGCGAGAAAAAAGTGTGCAAAGCGCGTCTATGTGTCGGCTTTCCGCATCTCGTATGTTGCTGAACGGCGACACATCGCCAAAGTCGGCAATGACTTGATCGTAGGTTGCCAAGGCCCGGTATTCATCATCCAACGCCTCGTTGAGGGCGGCGATTTCAGTTTCGGTGAGCTGGTTCATGGTTTACCCTCCAAGGTGAAAGAAAGCGACGGTAGCGATGCCCGCGAGCAACAGCAATATTTGGCGTAGCGATGTCAGCAGGCTAACCTGCCGGTGCAAGGCAGGTATCAGATCGGCCGTCGCGATATAGATGAAGCTGGCGGCAGAGATCGCCAAAATATAGGGCGCCGCCTCGCGTGTCTCGACCAGCCAAAAATAGGCGATCAAAGCACCTGGCAATGTGGCGATGGATGATAATCCATTGAACACCAAGGCCTTCACACGACTGTAGCCGTTGTCGAGCAGGATGGCGAAGTCGCCGACTTCCTGCGGGATCTCGTGCGCAATCACCGCCAATGCGGTAGTGACGCCCAATGGTATAGACGTAAGGAACGCTGCGGCGATCACCACGCCGTCCACGAAGTTATGGAAGGCATCGCCGATCAGAATCAACGGCGCGGCATGGCTATGTACCTCGCATCCGCTGTTGTGACAGTGACGCCAGATGACGAGTTTTTCCAAAACGAAAAAGCCGACCATGCCGGCCAAGACCGTCGCCATTACCGCAATCACCGGAGCCTGTTTCAGCCCGGCGGGCAACATGCCGAGAAACGCCGCGCCAAGCAGCGTGCCGGTCGCGTAGCTGATCAAACAAGGAACCAGCACTCTACGAATGCCTTCCGGAAAGAACAAAAACAAGGCCGCGCCGGCAATAGCGCCGATACTGCCCAACAGACTGAACCCGATTATCCATAGCAGCATTCATAGTACCCCTCAACTGATTGAACTCTCGTTCCCATGCTCCTGCGTGGGAATGCATACCAAGGCTTAAGCACAACGTAATACTCTCAGCGCCCGTATCGGTTCCCACGGAGGACCGTGGGAACCAGGGAAAACAAGACCGCACCAGGAATAGCGTCTAAGCTTCCCAACAGACTGAATCCCATTATCCATAGCAGCATTCGTAGGTCCTCGATCGATTTAACGCAACATACCCAACACGATCATATCCGTGGCCTGCTCTGGGGAAAGCCCGTGCGCGATCAAGGTCTCCATTTGTTTCTTGTCGACCGTGCCGATAGCCGCTTCGTGGGTGATCTTCGCAAGCGGATGACTGACTTTGACGACCGGCGTCGATTGTCCGACCGCTTGGTCTTTGATGATTTCCATGCAATCCATGTGACCGCGCGAACCTTCGGCGCGGCCCTCGGTGATGCCGACGATGTCCGCCCGGGCTTCGCCTTCCAACGCGACGCGGCTTTTGATCATGCTTCGCGAGAACCGGCCGTTCAGACTGACTTCTTCGTTGATTTTGATCGAATCGTCGTCATGCCCGTAGACGCGGGAAATGATCTCGACGACCGCGTAATCGTCGGCCTGTATCGATTCATTCAAATCGAGCCGCCCGACCCTGCCCGATGTCAACGAGAAATTCGCGCTGTAGCGCGCATGCTTGCCGACTTTGATCTGTGCTGTCGAATTGACTTCGATACCACCGGAAAGCCCATGAATATGACTATCGGTGAAATGAGCCTGTGCTCCGTCGCCAATCTCGATGAGCTTCTGCATAGTGTGCTTGACGACTTGGGCATTCGCGAACAGGCCGTGCGCGATGAAATCGGCCTTGGCGCCCGGTTCGAGCACGACATGGACGCTAAAGTTTTGACTACCGATGCCGTGCAGCAACGCGAAACAAAGATGGACCGGATTCACGATGTGAGCATCGCGTTCTATCCTGATGTCGACCTTCGTCGACTCAGGACTTTCAACGATGTTCATCGAAAGACCCGGAATCGACCGCCGGCTGAGCAGTGATTGCCCGTCCGCCGCGATATGCGCGGTTTCACGGTCGTCCAGGATACCGCGATCGATGCCGCTCGCGTTCAGTAACGGAATGAATCGATCAGTCAGCAGCATAGTCGCACTCCCGGCCGTTACAAACGATACAATGTCTGGCCTTGTAATTTTGGATGATCTTATCCGGCGCGCCGGTCATGACGACTTTACCGCCGCACAACAATGAAGCCTTGTCGGCAATGCCGGCGACTTCTTCGCGATGCGTGATCAGCAGAATCGACGACCCGTTTTGTTGTATTCGTCTGATCACGGCCAGGATGCTCCGGACCGAAACCAAATCGATGCCGGACACCGGTTCGTCCAGAATGCAAAGCCGAGGCCGCAATGCAAGCATGGACGCCAGCTCGATGCGTTTTCTTTCACCCCCGCTCATCGACTTGTCCAACGGTCTGTCGAGATAGTCGTCGGGGTTCAGTCCGACTTGGGCCAAGCATTGTGATAAGTCCGCATGACCCCGGCCAATGCTCAAATAATCGCGCACCGATATGCCTTCGAACAAGGCCGGCTCTTGCCAGACCATCGAGATGCCTGCCTGGGCGCGTTCGTACATCGTCCAGGTGCCGACGTCCCGGCCGTCAAAGACGATTTGCCCGGAACTCAGCCGAAAACCCTCGCTGCCGATGATCAAGCGCGCCAGGGTGCTCTTGCCGGTGCCGTTCGTGCCGATCAGCGCATGCACATCCCCTTCGTCGATAGCGAAATCCAGACCGTCCAGAATGTTTTTCTGTCCCACCCTATAAACAGCTCGACGCAGCTCCAGCAAAGCCATACGTTTAAGACTCCGCTTCGACAGTCGCTTCGGAGACGGAAGGTAAACTTTCGGGTTCGCAGCGCTGATCGCGGCCGGTCAGCTCATCCATTTTTCTGAACATAGGACCGACCAGCGATTGCTCGATGCCGGTAAAATACAAGCGGCCGGCATTGACGACGACGAACACCGAACTGACATGATGCAGCAGCGCGGCAAAGATCGGATTGAGCAAGCCGAATGTCGCCAGCGCTAGGCCGACGCTGTTGAAAATGACGGCCCACAGATAATTTTGCCGGATGATGCCGCCCATTTTATGACCGAGCCGCAAGATCGTGACCAGATCCTGGGCATCGTTACCGAGAATGACGACATCCGATGAAATGATCGCCAGATTGACGTTCTTGTGCCCGCCGATCGCGATGCCGACATTGGCGGCAGCCAAAGATGGCGCGTCATTGACGCCATCGCCGACCATCGCCACTTTGCCCTGTTCCTGAAATCTTTTGACCAGCGCGGTTTTGTCCTCCGGCTTGCAATTGAAATAGTATTCGTCGGCGTTGATATAGTCGGCCACGCGATTGGCCTCCTGTTCTTCGTTATCGCCGGTCGCGAGCACGACCTTTTCGATGCCACAGGCGCGGATCGTATCGGCCAAGCCCCGCATTTCCGACAGCATGATATCGCGAATGACGATGACGCCCTGGACTTCGCGGTCGACCGCCAGCCAGACAGCACGGCCGGTATAGTCGATAGCCGGCAATTCGATGTCCTGAAGGCTCAGCGTTTCGGCGCTGCCCATCAGAATTTCCCGGCCTTCGATCCGGGCCTTGATGCCGCGGCCCGGAAGGTCCTCGGCTTTCTCGACCGGCAGGAAGGCATTCAGACCTTGCTTTTTCGCATAATTGACGATCGAATGCGCGATCGGATGATCGAAACGCGATTCGATCGATGCGGCCAGTTCCAATAGACCCTGTGTCGGCAAGCCCATTTCGATGACCTGGCTGACTTCGGGTTCTGCCAACGTGACCGTGCCGGTTTTATCCAGAATCAGCGTTTTGATGTCCTGCATGTTTTCCAGCGGCTCGCCGCCACGGGCCAGAATATTCGAACGAGCCAGACGCCCGATATTGGCGGCGAACGCGGTCGGCGTCGCCAGCGCCCAGGCACAAGGGCAAACCACCGCCAGTGCCGTCGCCATCAGATGCAGGCTGCCGGTGATGTAAAGCAGCAAAAAGGCATAGGCCGTGACCGACAACAGCAGAATCTGCACCGTGGTATCGGCGCGCCGCTGCAGATCGGATTTGTTCTCCAGACTGTTTTCGATTTCCTGAGTGATCACTGCGAGAAACGAATCGTCCCCGTTTTTATCGGCCTTGACCTGCAGCGGCGCGCTCAAATTCAGCGTACCCGATGTCACGCTGGCGCCAGTCTCCTTATATACCGGAAAAGGTTCGCCGGTAATCGTCGATTCGTCGATCGCCGAGGCGCCTTCGATGATGATTCCGTCGATCGGAACCATTGCGCCTTTCGGAATCAGCACCGTGGCGCCTAGCCGAATTTGGTTGATCGGCACTTCCACGATGTCGCCGTCCTGCAGCATCCGGGCTGTCTTTTTGCCCTCCTGAATCAGGCTTTCGATCTTTTCCCGGTTCTTACGGATGATCGTGAACGAGATATACAAGCCCAGGCCGATGAACCAGGCGACCATCGCCCCGCTCAACGGCGCCCCATCGATCAGCGTCACGGTCATGACCAAAACGATCAGCAGTTCCGCCGAAACCTTGCGCAAGAACAACACGCTTTTCAACAGGCTTTCGAGATAGAGCGCCAAACAGAACAGATAAAACGGAATGCCCAGCCAATACAAGACCGGCAAATCATAAAGTGCATCCAAGCCGAATAAGACCACCGGAATGACCGCCGCGATGACGCGCAGCAGCATAATGTCTTGGCGCGGACTGATCTTCAGCAGTTCCGCATCGATTTTGTCGAAATAAATTTTATCGATCATGTTTGTGCCTTTATCAAATGTAGGTCGGGTTAGCGTCAGCGTAACCCGACATCCTCTCGTTCTCACGCTCCTGTGTGTGGAAACGCATAACGAACTTAAATACAACGTGCCACACTTAAAGCCGGTATCGGTTCCCACGGAGGACCGCGGGAACTAGGGAGACCGAGTTAGCGTCAGCGTCCTCTCGTTCCCACGCTCCTGCGTGGGAATGCATACCGGACTTAAATACAACGTGCCACACTTAAAGCCGGTATCGGTTCCCACGGAGGACCGTGGGAACCAGGGAGACCGAGTTAGCGTCAGCGTCCTCTCGTTCCCACGCTCCTGCGTGGGAAT
>NZ_JBNGHF010000079.1:0-3530 GCF_050611805.1 Methylotuvimicrobium sp. | reverse complement strand
GCATACCGGGCTTAAATACAACGTGCCACTCTTAAAGCCGGTATCGGTTCCCACGGAGGACCGTGGGAGCCAGGGAACGGGTGGGGTTGCCATGGTACGCACAGCGTACCCTACGGAGCTAGAAGTTTCAGATCGATGATTGCCGGCGTTTCCCCCAATAACGAAACACCAACACAACCGCAACGGCGATCATTGCAATCCCGGCCAGCCAGGCCGCCGAGCTTTCCGGATGCTCGCTAAAAGTCGCCGACTGATAAAACAGCGTCGCGGTCAAATAAGCCAGCCCCGTGGACCAGAGTACCATGAACGACGACCAACCTAGACCGGATTCCCGGTAAGCGGCCGCCGAAGTCGCGATGCAAGGGAAATACAGCAAAATAAATAACAGATAGGCAAAAGCGCCGATCGTCCCGTCGAAATGCCGATGCAAGGCCTCGACAAACGGTTCTTGGCCGGCCGATTGATTGACCGGGTCGGCACCGAACATTTTTTTCAGCCCCATCGGGATGGTCATGAAGGCGCGTTCCACCGCATCGCCCAAGTCGAAGGACTGAACTTGTCGGGCGGAAGCCACTTGTCCGGTTTCTGCATAGATCGTTTTCAGCGTGCTGATGACGACGACTTTATGCAGGATACCGGTAAACAACGCAACCGTCGCCGGCCAATTATCTTCGTCGATACCCATCGACCCCAACGCCGGCGTCACCGAACGACCTGCGGCGCTGAGTACCGAATGTTCGATGTCGTTCGGTTTAAAACCGCCGTCCGTCCCGAGCGAACCGAGTATGTTCAAGAGCACGACCATCGTGATGATGATTTTTCCGACCCGCACGACGAAGGTCTTGACCCGGGTCCAACTGTTAATCAATACATTTTTCAGCTTAGGAACGTGATAATTCGGGATTTCCATCATCACCAGCGAAAATTCCTCTTTCAGAAACGTGTTCTTCAGCAGCAATGCGGTCAGCACGGCAAAGAACACGCCTATCGAATAAAGCACGAATACGATCAAGCCGCCGTGGTCCGGGAAAAAAGCCGCGGCGAACAAGGTAAATACGGCCAGCCGAGCGCCGCAGGTCATGAACGGATTCAATAGGATGCTCAGCAACCGGTCGCGCGGATTCTCCAAGGTCCGGGTCGCCAGCATCGCCGGCACGTTACAGCCGAAACCCAGAATCATCGGTACAAAGGCCTTGCCGGGCAGTCCCAGTACGCGCATCAAGCGGTCCATCGCAAACGTCGCGCGGGCCATGTAACCCGACTCCTCCAATACCGAAATGAACAGATACAGAAAACCGAGAATAGGAACGAACGCGGCCACTTCCCGTATTCCGTTGCCGACACCCTGGGCGATCAGCATGATCAACCATTGCGGACTGTCGAGCAGCATCAGGAAATGCCCCATGCCATCGACAAAAAGCGCCTGAGTCAAGTCATTGAAGAAAGGTTTAAAGGCCCGTCCTAGTTTGATCGTGAACGTGAACATCAAATACATCACGCCGAAGAAGATCGGAATGGCCAAGAAACGGTTCAATATCACATGATCGATCTTATCGGAAAGGTTCCTGCCCAGCTCGGACTGCCGCGTGAGCGTCTCATTGACCAATAGACCGATAAAACCGTAGCGGCTGTCCGCGATCAAAAGATCCGCCTCTTCGGCGGCTTGGTCTTCGATCGCCCGGCGCAGTTGTTTCGCGGTCTCGATCAGTAACGGATCGGCATGACCGAGCGCAAAAGCGTCTTGTTCCAGCAATTTGACGGCGAACCATCGCGCATCGCCGTAACGGTTGTCCAATTGCTGCTCTACCAGCGGCGTGAGTCGATCCAGCGCATCCCGAATCGCAAGCGGATAATCGATCACCGAATGCGACAAAACTCTATGCTCCACCGCTTGGTTGATCGACGCTTTCAAAGCCCTGACATCCTCGACTCGAGTCGCAACCAATGAAACCAACGGACATTCGAGGCGGCGGGCTATTTCGTCGCTATCGATCTTGATGTCGCGGCCGGTCGCGTCGTCCATGTTATTCAGCACCACCAGCAGCGGTAGCCGCATTTCCAGCAGTTGTGTCGTCAGATAGAGGTTATGTTCGAGATGCGATGTATCGACGATATTGATGATCAGGTCCGCCTGCCGCGAAAGAATATAATCCCTGGCAATTTTTTCATCCAGCGCCGTGGCCGTAGCGCTCACATCCAACGCATAGATGCCGGGCAAGTCGACAATTTTGACGGTTTTGTCATCGAACCGATAAAAGCCGCTTTTGCGCTCGACGGTCACGCCGGCCCAATTGCCGACATGCTGACGGGCACCGGTCAAACCATTGAACAGCGTGGTTTTACCGCAGTTGGGGTTGCCGATGACGGCGACGGTGTATTCTTGTTTCTGCAAGACAGGTTTCGGGGCCGGCGGCACTTTGTCCAGACGCTCGATTCTCAAGCCGGCGACTTCGTCCGGGCGCATGCTGAGATCGGTACCGCGCACTCTGATTTCAATCGGGTCACCTAACGGTGCGATGCGCAAAATTTTGAATTCGGTGCCGGGTGTCAAACCCATCGCCAGCAGTTTCTGCCGGTAAGGCAAGAAGCTTTTGTCGTAACCCACGACGCGTCCGCAATCGCCCGCTTTCATATCCTTCAAATTCATTTGCATCGAAAGCCACCCTTGTTCCTTTTAAAACGCAAAAAACGCCAATGCCGTTGCTGAATCAGCAATCTCATCATAGCCGGTCTGCATTTGTTTTATCTCATATTCTAAAGTCTAGCAACTCGTCTTACTTACGAGAAAACATCAACTCTATCGATGCCGACAGTGAAACCCGAGTATTTTCCAGACCTCACAGCACTTCATACAGTTAATTTAGGCTATGCTCGCGTTAATAGTTGATACCCATTTGAACTCAAAGTCAGCAGAAACCAAAGGATATAGCTCTAAATAACTTGTCTTATTCAATATTGATCGGATTGTTGAAAGGAGGGTACGGTTGCTCAATTGACAGGTATCGGCGGCAGGGCAGATTTTTGCTCCTGCAAAATCTGCATTTACCCAGCATCTAAATTCCATAATCCATTATCTATGGTTAACTATCTTAGATAGTTTAGGTGCTGGGTTCATGCCATCCTTGGCAATCAGTCGTCCCAGTCAAGCCTTGTATGATTAATTTAATGAATTTTAGCCAGGAAATACTTTAAGCTTTAACGAGTTCATTGGGAGGTCGCTCAAGCCCGAGGACTGGATTAAACCAGAGCCTGTCTATAGATTGACCCCCGCCCTATTCACTTACATGGAGGTATTTACCCAGCACCTAAATTATCTATGTAATCAATCATGGCCAATAGGCTATGGAATTTAAGTGCTGGGTTTACGGCGTCCTGTCAGGCGAGTAATCGTACCCTCTTCCATGCTCAATGTATTGGAAAGCAATCATTGACTATTTCCTAATGGTTTATTTAGTAGGAAAGAAAACCGTTTCAACGTAATTATTCACATCCCCCCTATCGTTCCCACGCTCCAGCGTGGGAATGCAGCC
>NZ_JBNGHF010000078.1:0-15664 GCF_050611805.1 Methylotuvimicrobium sp. | reverse complement strand
TTGCAGACAGCCTTATAAATCAATGCCTGACACCTTCTCATACATGACTTATGCTAAATAATTAGCGAAATTATAAGCCGTGTCGTATTTTTTAAAAACCCTAAACCCAATGAATGTTCAATTAATAATTTGTTTGATAGGGCTGTTAAGCCCGTTTTCAGTCGCATCGGCAATGAATATAGACGATTGGCGCCAGGCATTTTTAGATGCCGAGAAACAAATTGCGTCAATTAATCGCGGTGCTTTTCCTAAAAGTGCCGAAGCGCTCAGCGATTATCCCTTATATCCGTTACTAAAGTATCAATGGCTTAAAAATAATTTGGACCGCGATAGAGAGATTAAACGTTATTTGATCAATTATTCAGACATGCGCTATTCGGCGTTGTTGAGACGCGATTGGTTGAAGTATTTGGCGGACGGCAAGCGGTGGCAGGCATTGGTTGAGCATTATCGGCCGACTGGCAATGCCGAGTTAGCATGTCATTATCAATGGGCCAGATTAAAAACCGGGTTTCGGGATGACGCATTGATCGAAGCCAAAAAACTTTGGACGGTCGGTTATTCGCAGCCAAAAGCTTGTGATGCTCTATTAAACGAATTGATGGCATCGGGTCAATTAACGCAAAACATGATTTGGCGGCGATTCGAGCTGGCCTTGAGAAACAACAGGGTTTCCTTGGCCCAATATATTAAAAAATTGCTCGGTCCGAACGAGCAGTCAGTGGCCGACTTTTGGCTCAAGGTGCATCAGTCGCCTCGAATTGCAGAGCAGTCGTCCGAATGGCAAAAAGATTATCGAATGCTTGGATCGATTTTCGCTTACGGCATCGAGCGCTTGGCCGATTCCGATTTGGATGCGGCGTTGAGTGTTTGGGACGGCAATAAAGGTCGTTATCAAATGTCGGTCGAGACTATCGATAAAGTCGAACGTAAGTTAGGCCTATCACTGGCTTTTGAGAGAAGGCCGGGAGCTTATGACCGATTGAGTAGGGTTAACAATGCCGATGCTGCGGCTAGGGAATGGCGGGTTAGAGCGGCCTTGCTCGAACAAAACTGGACTCATGTCATTGAAGCTTTGAGCGGTTTAAGCGAACAGGAAAAAAACCAACCCCGTTGGCAATATTGGTTGGCCCGCGCGTTGAATGAAGCCGGGCAACGCGAGCGAGGCAGCAAGGTATTTGAAGCATTGGCAAGCGATCGCAGTTTGTTCGGGTTTATCGCGGCGGAAACTCTGAATAAGCCACCGATGCTCTCCGATCGCCCTCTGGCATTGACATCGGAGCAATTGTCAAGTTTTGAACGGATGCCTGCCGTGAGTCTCGTTGCCGAACTGAAGTCAGTAGGTCGAGAGCAGGAAGGAGTTCGGCAATGGTGGTATTTGCTGGATAGGCTTGATAAGGAGCAAGTTCTAGTTGCCGCCAAATTAGCGCAGCAGTGGGGCTGGACGCAGACCGCGGTATTTACGATTGCGAAAGCGGAATATTGGGACGATGTAAGCTTGCGCTTTCCGCTCGATTATCTCGACGACATTAAAAAACAGGCAAGACAACAGGCCTTAGACCCGGCTATTGTATTGGGGCTGATTCGTCGGGAGAGCGTTTTCGACCCTAAGGCAAGGTCGCCGGCCGGCGCGCGCGGTTTGATGCAAATCATGCCGCAAACCGGTCGGCAAATCGCGCGAAAACTCAATGAAACATGGCAATCGGAAAATAGCTTGTATCAGCCTAATGTAAATGTTAAGTACGGTACGCATTATTACAAGCAAATGCTCGACCGTTTCGGCGGTCATTTTGCCCTTGCCGCTGCCGCTTATAACGCCGGTCCGGGAAGAGTCGATCGATGGTTACCGAGGCATCACCCCTTACCGGCCGATATTTGGATGGAAACGATCCCGTTTAAGGAAACCCGAGAATATGTCGCTGCGGTTTTAGGTTATGCGATGATTTATCAGCTTATGATGGAACGAGATTCGATTCGGCTCGGCGATGTCATGAAAGATGTGCAGCCCGGTTGATGTTGTCGGGAAGTATTGACAATGTTCCTTAGGAATCTGCACAAAATAACTTATTCAAGTAGTAGGCTTTGGGGCCGTTCGGTAACTCGCTTGACAGGCCCAGCACCTAAATCCAGCCACCGAACCCCCTTCTAACAGTCGTCGAAGTTATTTCATGCTCGTTCCTTATCGCCATTTCGGATGAAAATTGAGCTGATTTTTTTTGTTATCTAATGGATAATACACCGTTTAATAAAAATTTAGCTTAGGTACTAATAATGGGGAAGCAGCATAGTTTTACGCGCGAAGAATTATTAATGTCCGGCAGGGGGGAGTTGTACGGGCCGGAAAATGCGCAATTACCATTACCGAATATGTTAATGATGGATCGCATCATTCATATTTCCGACGAAGGAGGTAAGTATGGTAAAGGTGAAATCATTGCTGAATTGGATATTAAACCCGATTTGTGGTTTTTCGAATGCCATTTTCAAGGCGACCCGGTGATGCCGGGATGTCTCGGTTTGGATGCAATGTGGCAATTGGTCGGGTTTTATTTATGCTGGATGGGCGGGCCCGGTAAAGGCCGTGCATTGGGGGTCGGCGAAGTTAAATTTACAGGTCAAGTTCGTCCCACCGCAAAAAAAGTGACATATCGTATTCATTTGAAAAGAGTGATTATGCGAAAATTAGTCATGGGTATTGCCGATGCCACGATGGAAGTCGACGGTAAGGAAATATACGAAGCGACCGATTTGCGAGTGGGTTTGTTTACTTCAACAGAAGATTTTTAGGGGCGTAATTGATGGTTTGGGGGCGTAGTTGATGAAAAAAGTCGTAGTGACCGGTTTAGGTATTGTTTCCAGCATCGGAAATAATCGTGTAGAGGTAGTCGATTCCTTGAAACAAGGTCGTTCCGGAATTTCGTTTGCCAATGATTATCAAGAGCTTGGTTTTAGAAGCCATGTGCGCGGCGCGATTAATATCGATCTTAATGAATTCATAGATCGAAAAATTAAACGTTTCATGGGCGACGGCGCCGCGTTCAATTATGTTGCGATGCAACAGGCGATCGAGGATTCGGGGCTTGAGGAGTCTGAAATCTCTAATTTCAGAACGGGATTAGTCATGGGGTCCGGCGGCCCGTCGACATCGAATTTGGTCGATGCTGCCGATATTTTGCGCGAAAAAGGCATTAAAAAAGTCGGTCCTTACATGGTGCCGAGAACGATGTCGAGTACGAACACCGCCTGTTTGGCCACGCCTTTCAAGATTAAAGGCGTCAATTATTCGATCAGTTCGGCCTGTGCGACCAGCGCGCACTGCATCGGTCATGCAATGGAACTGATTCAAATGGGTAAGCAGGATGTCGTATTCGCCGGCGGCGGCGAAGAGGTGCATTGGACGATGTCGCTATTATTCGATGCCATGGGCGCGTTGTCGTCGAAATATAACGATGCTCCCGAAACTGCATCACGCCCTTATGATGCAACGCGCGACGGCTTCGTGATCTCCGGCGGCGGCGGCGTGTTAGTGATCGAAGAGCTCGAGCATGCCAAGGCGCGCGGCGCTAAAATCTATGCCGAATTGACCGGTTACGGTGCGACTTCGGATGGTTACGACATGGTGCAGCCTTCCGGCGAGGGTGCTATCCGCTGTATGCAGCAGGCAATGGCGACTGTCGATGCGAAGATCGATTATATCAATGCGCACGGCACCAGCACGCCGGTCGGCGATACCAAAGAGCTCGAAGCGTTGCGAGCCGTATTCGGGCAAGGCAAAGTGCCGCAGGTGAGTTCAACCAAGTCGCTGACCGGTCATGCACTGGGCGCGGCTGGCGTCAATGAGGCGATTTATTCATTGTTGATGATGGAAGAAGGTTTTTTGAGCGCTTCGGCCAATATTACCGAACTCGACCCCGATGCAACCGATATTCCTATCGTGCGTGAGTTCAAGGACAACGTCACTTTGAACACGATCATGTCGAATAGTTTCGGTTTCGGGGGCACCAACGCGACTTTGATATTCCAGCGTTATAACGGTTGATATACCTTTCGCACTTCAAATTTCGGCAGTGCCTGAGGAGGCGCCAGGGTGTGCGGCAAAGGCTTTGCCAGCATGGAGCTGGCATAGAGCCTACAGGGATGTATTCACGGCGTCCTTTGACGGACACCCTGGTGCCGAATTTTAATCTGCGATGGGTATATTTATTCGGTTCCCACGGACTCCGCGCGGGAACCTTCTTTCCGTAGGGTGCGCATTGCGCACCAGCAATTCCTGGTTCCCAACGCGCCGGAGGCTTTGAAAGTATTGGTGCATTCCTCATTCTCACCGCTCCAGCGTGGGAATGCATACCGTTCTTGCTTCGGCAGCCATGATATGAGTTCCCACGGAGGACCGTGGGAACTAGAAATTATTTTCCGCGCCCCAAAAAAGGGTACGCGATGCGTAGCCTATAATTTATTTCGTATGACTCATCCGATTCAAAAATCCCGAACCCAATTCAATAAACTGCAGAAACGTTTGCGTCATGCGGTCGGCGATGCGATCGCCGATTACAACATGATCGAGGACGGCGATAAAATCATGGTTTGCCTGTCCGGCGGCAAGGATTCGTTCACGATGCTGGACATCTTGATGAATCTGCAAAAAACCGCACCGGTCAAGTTCGAACTGCTGGCGGTCAATCTGGATCAGAAGCAACCGGGTTTTCCCGAGCATGTCTTGCCCGAATACCTCGAATCCATCGGCGTTCCTTACCACATCATCGAGAAAGACACCTACAGCGTGGTCAAGCGCGTGATCCCCGAAGGCCAAACGACATGCGGCCTGTGTTCGAGATTGCGGCGCGGTACCTTATACGGTTTCGCCGAGGCGAACGGCATTACCAAGATCGCCTTGGGCCATCACCGTGATGATATTTTGGAAACTTTTTTCCTGAATATTTTTTACGGCGGCAAACTGAAGGCGATGCCGCCGAAGCTTTTGAGCGATGACAAGAAAAACATCGTGATCCGGCCGCTCGCCTATTGCCGCGAAAAAGAAATACAACGCTTCGCCGCGTTCCGCGATTACCCGATCATTCCGTGCAATCTGTGCGGCTCTCAGGAAAATCTGCAACGTCAGGCGATGAAAGTAATGCTGAAGACCTGGGACAAACAGTTTCCAGGTCGTTTGGAGACGATCTTCACGAGTCTGCAAAACGTCGCGCCATCGCAATTGGCCGATACTCAACTGTTCGATTTCGCCGGACTCAAAGCCAACTCGAACCTGCTAAACGGATGCGAAGCGATCGATGTTGACGCCGGGTTGTCGGTCTTGGCAATGTAAATGACCGGCGCAGCTATCGCACTGTTCACCGATTTCGGGCCGGCTGGCCCTTATCTCGGGCAGGTCGAAATCGTGCTTCGCCAGCTTGCGCCGTCCCATCCCGTCATTCACCTCGTCAGTAACGCGCCGTGCGGCAATCCGCGAGCTGCGGCCTATATATTGGCCGCACTGCGGCAACAGTTCCCGCAAGATTCGGTTTTTCTCTGCGTCGTCGATCCCGGTGTCGGCGGGGCGCGTAAACCCTTGGTATTGCAGGCGGATGGACAAACATTCGTCGGCCCGGATAACGGCTTGTTGAATACCGTCGCCAAGCATGCCGAACGCTACGATTGGTTCGAAATCGTCTGGCGTCCAGAAATTTGCTCGATGAGTTTTCACGGTCGCGATTTGTTCGCGCCGGTCGCGGCGCGCCTCGTTCTGGGTCAAGCGGCAGACGATTTAAAACCTTACCATGTCGATATCGCCGATTGGCCTGAAGATCTGGCCGAAATTATTTATTTCGACGGCTACGGCAATGCCTTTACCGGGCTGCGTTACCGTTCCGAACTGGATGGACGGATATTAATGGTCGACGGACGCAGGCTCGAGCAAGCCGGCACCTTCAGCGAAGCCTCGGTAGGTGAGCCGTTTTGGTATTGCAATTCATGCGGCTTAGTCGAAATCGCCGTCAATCAAGGCCATGCCGAACGGCAATTGGGACTAATGACCGGCATGAGAGTCGCCTATGAATGATGTCAAACGCTGGCAATTTTGGATAGACCGGGGCGGCACGTTTACCGACGTTGTCGCGAAAAGCCCGGACGGACGCCTGCTGACGCATAAATTACTGTCGGATAACCCGGAGCGTTACCGAGATGCCGCGCTGCAAGGCATGCGCGATATCCTGAATGTGGGCCCAGCAGAACCGCTGGCGGATGCCGTCGAAATCGTCAAAATGGGCACGACGGTCGGCACCAATGCCTTGCTCGAACGCAAAGGCGAACCCGTCGCGCTAATAATCACAAAAGGCTTCAAGGATTGTCTGCGCATCGCTTACCAGAACCGGCCCGATATTTTCGCGCTGAATATCCAACTGCCTGAGCAACTTTATCGAACCGTCGTCGAAATCGACGAGCGCATCGACGCCCAAGGCAGCGTGCTTAAAACCTTGGACGAGCAGCTTGCCGAACGGCAGTTACAAACGCTTTATAACCAAGGTTTGCGCGCGATCGCGGTGGTGTTGCTGCATGCCTGGCGCTATCCGGCGCATGAACTGCGTTTGCAAAAAATCGCCGAACGAGTCGGCTTCACGCAAATCTCCATTTCGCATCAGGTCAGTCCTTTAATGAAGATCGTCGGGCGCGGCGATACGACCGTCGTCGATGCCTATTTATCGCCGATGTTGCAGCGCTATGTTGATCAGGTTGCCTCGGGTTTGGGCGGCGAGCGCTCGGATGAAGTTCGCCTAATGTTCATGCAATCGAACGGCGGCTTGACCGATGCCAAGCGTTTCCGAGGCCGCGATTGTATTTTGTCGGGCCCGGCCGGCGGTATCGTTGGCGCGGTTGCGGTTGCGCAACAGGCTGGTTTCGACAAAATTATCGCGTTCGACATGGGCGGCACCTCGACCGATGTCGCGCATTTCGCAGGTGAATACGAGCGCCGCTTCGAAACCGAGGTTGCGGGCGTTAGAATGCGCGTGCCGATGATGGCGATACATACCGTCGCGGCGGGCGGCGGCTCGATTCTGCATTTCGACGGCATGCGTTACCGGGTCGGTCCCGATTCGGCCGGCGCGAATCCGGGGCCGGCTGGCTACCGGAGGGGCGGTCCGTTGACCGTGACCGATGCGAATATCATGCTGGGGAAATTGCCGCTATTTCCAGCTGTTTTCGGCGCCGAAGGCAATCTGCCGCTTGACCGGGATCGAGTTGGAGTTTTGTTCGCCGAGCTTTCGCAGCGCATACATGCTGTGACTGGCGATGACCGAAGCCCCGAACAAGTCGCCGAAGGTTTTCTCGATATCGCGGTCGAAAACATGGCGGCGGCCATCAAGACTATTTCGGTGCAAAAAGGCTACGACGTTTCCGAATATGCTTTGTGCTGTTACGGCGCGGCGGCGGGACAACATGCCTGCGCGGTGGCCGACCGCTTGGGGATGCGGCGTATTATTCTGCATCCGTTCGCGGGCGTCTTGTCGGCCTACGGCATGGGTCTGGCAGACTTACGCACGGTTCGGCAAAAAGCCTTGGAGCGGCAATTGAATGAGGTTTCTCTGGACGCTTTAACGCGTGAATTCGATGTGTTGGAACAAGAAGGGCATGCCGAGATCGCCGCGCAAGGCGTTGCGGAAGATCGCATCGAAGCGGTTCGCCGCCTGTTTTTACGCTACCAGGGCACCGATACCGCATTGGCGGTCGAATTTGCCGAACGGCCGGTCATGCTGACCGATTTCGAACGGCAATACTTGCGCCAATTCGGATTTACCTATGCCGACAAGCCGCTCATTATCGAATCGATGGCCGTCGAAGTCATCGGGCTCAGCGGGCAAGAGGCATCGATACCGGTAGAGGAGCATGATTTCGAAGACATCGCGCCGCTGATGACCGAATTGGTATTTTTTCGTGGACGGCATTGGCAAACGCCCGTGTATCGGCGCGAACAATTAAATCGGAGCAGGATCATCGACGGGCCGGCCATCGTCATCGAACCGACTTCGACCCTCGTGATCGACCCAGGCTGGCGGGCCTCGGTCGATCAGGGGCACAATCTGATTCTTACGCGGCAACAGGGCAGCGAACATGCTGCATTAACGACCGGTGCGTCGCCCGATCCGGTCATGTTGGAAATTTTCAACAAACTGTTCATCTCGATTGCCGAGCAGATGGGTTTCGTCCTGCAAAACACCGCGCACTCGGTCAATATCAAGGAAAGGCTGGATTTTTCATGCGCGCTGTTCGATGCGCAAGGCGAACTGATCGCAAACGCGCCGCATATTCCGGTGCATCTGGGTTCGATGGGCGAAACCGTCAAAGGTTTGCTGCAAAACCGCGACTTTACGATGGCTCCCGGCGATGTTTTTCTGGTCAATTCGCCTTATCGAGGCGGTACGCATTTGCCCGACATTACGATCATCACACCGGTTTTCGATCGGAGTCAGTTGCTCTTTTTTACCGCATCACGCGGCCATCATGCCGATATCGGCGGCATCACGCCGGGCTCGATGCCATCGCATAGTCGCAAGATCGAGGAAGAGGGCGTGTTGACTTCGGGCATCAAAATCGTCGAACGAGGCCGTTTCAACGAGGAGGCTCTGAGGCATTGGTTGCTGTCGGGAGACTATCCCGCGCGCAATCCCGATCAGAATATTGCCGATTTTCAGGCCCAGATCGCCGCGAACGAAAAAGGCGCTCAAGAACTACATAAAATGATCGCGCATTATTCATTGGCGGTCGTGCAAGCCTACATGCGCTTCGTGCAGGACAATGCCGAGGCGTCGGTGCGCAAGATTTTGGCTAATCTGCCGGATGGGCAATTTCGTTATGCGCTGGACGACGGCGCCGAAATCGCCGTGCGCGTGACTCTCGATCGCGAACGCGAGTCCGCGCGTATCGATTTCAGCGGCACCTCGCCGCAACAATCCGGTAATTTCAACGCGCCGTCGGCAGTCTGCAAGGCGGCGGTACTCTATGTCTTCAGAACCTTGGTGCAAGACGATATCCCGCTCAATGCCGGCTGTCTCAAGCCGCTCGATATCGTCATTCCGGAAGGCTCAATGCTTAATCCGAAGTACCCGGCCGCAGTCGTCGCCGGCAATGTCGAGACATCGCAAATCATCGTCGACGCCTTGTACGGCGCCTTGGGCGTACTGGCCGGATCGCAAGGCACGATGAACAATCTGACCTTCGGCAATCAGCGTTATCAATATTACGAAACGATTTGCGGCGGTGCCGGCGCCGGCAACGGTTTCGACGGCTGCAGCGCGGTGCATACGCACATGACCAATTCGCGCATCACCGATCCGGAAGTGCTCGAATGGCGTTTTCCGGTCCTGCTCGAAACATTTTCGATACGTCAAGGCAGCGGCGGCAAGGGCGTGTTCAAGGGCGGCGATGGGGTCGTTCGCAGAATAAAATTTCTCGAACCGATGAGCGTCAACATTCTATCGAGCCACCGCACAACCGCCCCATTCGGACTGCACGGCGGTGAGCCCGGCGCAGTCGGCAAAAATAGCGTATGGCGAGAAAGCGGGGCCGTCGAGTCTTTAGACGGTTGCGCCCAAGTCGAAATGCAAGCCGGAGACGTGCTGCAAATCGAAACGCCCGGCGGTGGAGCTTACGGCAGTAAACCGGTTTGAGGGATTGTGAGGCCAAAAGAAGGAGTCTTAACGGCTTCCATTAAAAGAAATTCTTTAAAAGAAGGGCTGAAAAAATAGAAAAAAAACTTGAATAATAAATTCGATCCGTTATCATAAGCGGCTCACGGAGAGATGGCTGAGTGGTTTAAGGCAGCGGTCTTGAAAACCGTCGTGGGTTTGTAGCCCACCCAGAGTTCGAATCTCTGTCTCTCCGCCATTACTCCTCAAAAGTTATTGATTTATATATAAAAATAGCAATAGCTTTAAGCGTGCCTTAACTTCTACCGTAGCCTGCGGATCTATAGATAAAAATCTTACAGTTAGTTACCCAATCATCAATTTTAGGTAACGTATCTAATCCTTGTTCTGATTTTTTTTATTCATAGAACAAGTCAATAAAACCCTATCAGAAAAGCATTCTTTCCAAAAATTTTCATTCGTATTGAAGATTCAGAAGTCTCATGGTTTCTAATGCCCAACAGAAAGACGTATCAATTTTTTGGATAAATGTTCTTGATTACCGACTATCTGTGTTGGTAACTTTGGAAATACCGCAAATTGATTACCGAAGCTTTAAAAATTCAATTTCGTAAAGTCTCTGTCAAAGTTCAAAGTTGATCAAGGCAGCAATTCAGGGTAAATGCATTAAAATAATTAATATATCAATATGTTACCCTGTCGCTTAGAACGTTTAGTCAATTTGGTTTAGCTTATGGTCTTCCTTCCTAGGTCTCGTTAGGCCACGCCGAACTTTCATTTGTTGGGGCGATAGCGGGTTCTTCATGAGCGTTAGGTACGGTCAGCAGCTACTTTCCACAGCCGGTCAATGGGTAACTCTCCAAATCGTCGGCAAAATCGATCGGTCCCGGAAAGTATTTGCGTATGATTGCCGAGGTTTCTTCTTCCGAGCCTTCGGTTCGCCGCATGCGGTGCGATAAGACTAAATGCTTGACCTTTGCGGCTTGTGTGATTTTGCCGATTTCCGAAGGTGGCATGTGCAGATTACGAGCGGCTCCAGTAGCCTGTTCAGGGATGGCGTGATGGGCGATCAGCAGGTCGGAGCCTTCGATAAGCTTGATTAGGGTATTGTATTCATTGCTGGTGTCGCCGGAGATGACGATGCTGCAGTCTTCTGCGTCGATACGCCAGGCTAAAGCGGGCAAGGGTCCATGATGTACGGATATGGCGCTGATGGTTAAATTCGGTGCAATGTTGAATGTTTGTATCTTATTTTTAGCGAAACGGACGTTGTGAGCTTGTATTTTATAATTACTTTGGCTATCGGAGTTGATGTATTCATTTAGGTAACGGTAGATGCCGCTTTTACCGAACAATTTATCTATAAATTCCTTTGTCGAAGGCATAAGATCGTTGCCTGATGGGCCATAGACCGGTAAGTCTTTTTTTCGGTCGGTAAAATAGGAGCCTTTTACCAAGGCTGGAAAATCGCTACTGTGATCTACATGAAAATGCGTGAATAACAAGGCCTGCAAATCGTTGAAATCAGCGCCGGATTTTTCGAAATTAAGGCTGCTACCGGGGCCGGTATCGATCATGACTACTGCTTTATCGTCGATCCGCAGCAAATAAGAACTCCCCGCGCGACGGTCGTTGATTTCAGGGCCGCCGGCACCCAACACTTGCAACTGAACCTTTGAGCGAGAGGCCGCAGTTGATGAATAAGCGACCAAAATTAAGCTCGTCAGACTAATCGCCAAGGTGAATGCTAAAGTTTGGAGTTTGGCTTGATTCATGTTCGCCTCCTGAGTGCTGTTTTCGGAAGATTTGGGTGCAGCTCGAATTGACAAAGGAAAGGTCGTATATCTATCGCAGATCAAAATTCGGCGCCGGAATTCATGCCATACCTAGCGTTTGCGGTTTTTTACTTCTCAGCAGTCGTTTAAAATAATCGATGAAACTCACGTTTGGTCCATCGAGCCTAAGGTTGCTTTTATGCTCAGCATAGATCGAAATTCGGCACCGGGGTGACCGTCAAAGGACGCCGTGACCCCTGCACCTAAATTATCCAAGAAAGCTAACCATAGTCAACGACCTTTGGAATTTAGGTGCTGGGTGAATGCAGATTTTGCAGGAGCAAAAAATCTGCCCTGCCGCCGACACCTGCCAATCGAGTTGCCAAGTCCTTAGTCTGATGAAACAAAAAAATCAATCAACGTTGCATTGATATCCGGCCATTGCGAATGCGGTTTATCGCCTTCGCAATACCAGGTTTTTATACCGCTAGCGCAGTTCGTGTAAGCGCTACATCCGTTATCGAGAGGTTCGGGAATCGGGTCGCATTGGTTGCATATCGCCCACCACCCCGCCGATTCCTTTCCGTAACCCGGAAACAGCTTGTCTTTTGCGCTATGCATGATCATGGCCGGTATCGGATCGGGGCAACGGCGTTGACGCAAGTCCTGATAATTGATGCCGGCCGCGCTTGGAGCAATGGCGCTTGGAATATGCTTGGTGCCGGACATAAATGCCAAGGCCATGGCGGAGGTGCCTCCATCGGAATGACCCGTGATATAGATTCTTTTATTGTCGATACACCATTTTTTGGCGATCAGTTCGGGAATAGTGCCGAGTTCGACGGTCGTGGTGGGCGATAGGGGCGGGTGGTCCGCATAAGCGACAATCATACCGGCGGTTGTTGCCGCTAGTGTTAGATCGGTCGTTTTTTCGGTTTTGGCTCGATTGGAACCGGCGGGCGATAATACCAATAACAACGGGTGAGGGAATGTCGGATCGTAATTTAAAGGTGTTCGGACGTTATACTTGATTCCGTCCGCGGTGGATTCGCCATGGGTGGCGCCGGCAGATCCCTTAAGCTGTGCTGTTTGGCACCGGCCTTGAATTGACTCGGGCCGGTAAACGGCGTTGCCCATCTGAGCATAATCACTGTTCCCGGTTTCCATCAACAACATGATTAACACTAACAGAATGGGTGACAGAAAAATCGCTGCCAACCACATGTTGCGTTTGGTCAGGTGGGGTTTGATTTTCGAGAAATCAATCATTGACGCATTCCGGATTTTGAAATTGGGTTCTGATTAGGCTTCTGGCGTGTCGCTAGGTTTATCGTTATCCTTACTCACATACATAAATGCCAGCACCACAAAAGCCGATAAACCGAATACGAATAGTAATGGTTTAAAATTGAAGCTATCGGGATCTTCGAGGCCTACTGAAAAAGGGATATGCGAATCGAGTTGCTTATCGTTGTCGACGATCGTGATATGGGCCAAATAATTTCCCGCGCCGTACTTGCTAAAGTCGACAATGCCGCTAAACGATCCGGTTTTGACCTTTTGCGGTTCTTGATGAAAAATTCGGGTGCCTTCCGGCTCCTTCGTGATTTCGAATTCCACGTCGATCGTGCGTAATGCCTTGCCGCCGTAATCAAAGACCAAATGTGTTTGACCGACTTCCGGAATCGCATTGCAATAGCCTTTGCTGCCCGATAATTCAGGGGTGTAAGCGGTGAAATGGACGCTATCGACTCCGACACGGATATTGCAGGCGTCGATTTCATCAACCGCCCCACGATGGGCATGCGCCGGTGAAACGATAATCAAGCTCGAGAGTAAAAAAGCTGCGATCAACAACTGCTCGACAAAAAGACGATAGGTTAAGATCCGTGAACGTTTTGTAGTTATTATGCCTTTGTTCATCACAGTCTCCTGTTGGGGTTGGCTAAAAGTCGACAGTTTCGACTTCGGAAATTAGGAATAAAGGTGCGCCGCCGCTCGAAATTTCAACGGCATGTTTAGCCGTTTCCTGTCCGCCGATTGAATTTAAACAGGCTTCTAGTGCCGGCATCGACGGAAAATAAACTTCGGCTATTCGGTGATAAGGCGCTGGCTTGCCATCGGCAGTCGAAGTTATCAATGAGGCGACGAAGCGTGTTTTACCAACCATTTTTTCTACGGCCATAGGTACGTGCTCTTCTGTATAGCGGTGCTCGAAGACATCCAGGTCGGTCGGTTTAGGATACATGACAATTAACTTTGCCGCTTGCATAAGTATCTCGTATAGTTCTTTAATAGGCTGCGTTATGTAACAACTATTTATTAATTATGTAAAATAGCCACTTTCTATGAAAGAATAGTTTTTCTCTATGCAATTAGGCTAGCTGTTATGGAAATGCATCAAATTCGTTACTTCCTGGCGGTTTGCGATAAAGGCACGTTCACACGCGCAGCACAAGCGGTCTATGTCTCACAGCCATCAATGACACAAGCAATTAAAAAGCTTGAGGAGGAGTTGGGCGGCGAAATTTTTGTAAGGGATAGAGGGGGATGCCATTTAACTGCGTTAGGTCGTTTGGTCGAACCGAATCTGCGCCGGATTTTTCTTGAAGCGCAGGCCATCAAAGCTGAAGCGATACGATTTACCCGTTTGAATACTGTGCCTATTCGTGTCGGCATGATGAATACGATCGGTTCGCAGAGCTTGAATCCGGTATTCGCAGATTTTCAACGCGATTTTCCTCGTATCGAGCTGGAGTTGATAGTCGATACCGAGAGTAATTTACTGAGGCAATTGGATGCAGGTTATCTCGATCTGGTGATCAGCGCGCCGATTGTTTTGCCGGTCCGTCCCTTTCAGTCGTTATTGCTATACCGGGAACGTTACGTCGTCGTTTTCAGTAATCAGCATCGATTTAAGCAAATGCAGAATATCGATTTAAAAGCTTTGCAATCCGAACCTTATCTAGATAGGCTCAATTGCGAGTTACGCGAAAAACTTAAAAGTGTGTGTCGGGATTTACATATTGAATTATATGCGGCCTATCGGAGTAATAGCGAAGAATGGATTTTGAACATGGTTCGTGCCGGCATGGGTGTTGCATTGATGCCTGAATTTTCTGTCCCTAAAGATACTGAACTTGTCGATTATCGCAACTTGATAGATCCTGAAATAATTCGCGATATTCATGCGATATTTCAAACGCAAGTATCGCCGAAGTCCGAACGGCAAGCCTTGATCGCAAAATTACAACAAGGCTTTTAGACGAACGGACTTTTGAGTCGGCTTCTTTTGTAGGATTTTTTAGGCTACTCCCTTTTGATCGAAAAACCGTCTAAGAAAAAAGGTATGGGATATGTCTATCGAGGACCGCCGTTCACCAAGCACCTAAATTATCTCAGATAGTTAACCATAGCCAATGGACTATGGAATTTAGGTGCTGAGTAAACCCATCCATGGGGGCTTGACGGCAGCAATCCCTGCTGCCGACATCCTCGCTAGCCACACCCCATACCTTCATAAAGTTAGCCGTTTTTTGAGTATAAAGGGAGTAATGTAAAATGATGAATAGTAATACAAACATCTGCGCTATCGAGCAAATCGGCGCACAGGTCCTAAGGCGAATTGCCATGCCGGTCGAACGAGTCGACGATCCGTCTGTGACAGGTGTAATAGCTGCGATGCAAGTAACATTGGCAAGTACCGAGGGGGTTGGTTTGGCCGCTCCGCAAATTGGCGAATCGCTTAGGATAATGATCGTCGCTTCGCGTTCTACCCCTCGATATCCTAAGGCCCCTACTATGGATCCAACTGTGATGGTCAATCCCGAATTTAATGCGTTATCGAACGAGATCGCAAAGGATTGGGAAGGTTGTTTGAGTATTCCAGGTATTCGGGCTTTAGTGCCTCGGTTCCGCAAAATTAGCGTTAGATATCTTAATCAGCAGGGAGTTAGTCAGACGCTGATTTTGGAGGATTTTGTCGCGAGGGTTTTTCAACATGAATACGACCACTTGGATGGATTGGTTTATCTCGATCGTGTAGAAACGAATCGTGATATCGTTTCGGAGCAGGAGTTTCAGAAATTAATTACCGAAAGTAGTGCGGCGTGATAGTTAAACTTATGAAATTAAAAATAATTTCTTTGCAATTTGATTCGTGTATACTTTAAGATTAAGACGGTTTTCTATTCATCTGTAATTATTCACACCCCCTATCGTTCCCACGCTCCGGCGTGGGAATGAAGACCG
>NZ_JBNGHF010000077.1:0-16287 GCF_050611805.1 Methylotuvimicrobium sp. | reverse complement strand
GAGCCACCGAACCCCCTCCCAGAAGTTGTCGAAGTTATTTCATGCTCGTTCCTAAGCTTTCTGGAGTTTCGGTAACTCATCTGACAGGACGCCGGAACCCCAACTCGTTCCTATCGAGCAACTTCCCCTTTTTATGATATGACCGTGCGCGTTTATAGAAACCTTTACGATCCCGAACGAAATCTAAAGCGGACCAAACCCAATAATCCTGTCAGAAAAAACCAAAACCCAGCCGGCAAAGGCACAGGAGTGAAAGAAGATACGCGCCAAGCTAGTGCAAAATCCCAGTTAAAATCCTCATCGTCCACTGCAACTACCCTCAACTCATAGTCCCGTCCACCGTCCAGAACGACCCACAAATTCTCTGTGTTATCAATAGCGCTGGTTGAGCTTGCAAAGAGATCCTCGTTGCCGTCGGTTACATCATATAAAAACAAGTCCAGATTATGGAGTGTGGCGGAGGGATTAAATCCGGGACGCCGGTTATCCTCGATATTGATATTCCAAACCAACGAAACCGTCAATTGGTCTCCGCCGACCTCGCTCGTCGCAAAACGATAGGAAGCGATATTGTTACTATCCTGTGCACCGCCAAAATTCGCATCGTAATCCCAGCCAAACCAATCGACCGTAGCAGCTCCGCCGTCTTGCATGTTACTTTGCTGGCCGGCATCCATGATTTGATAATTATTATAGACATTCAGTTGACCTGCTCCGAATCGCACATCGAGACCATTTTGAGCTTGGTTTATCGCATCTGCACGATAGTCTGTAATCTGCGCTATCGTATGAAAATTTTGGGTCGCTCGGTCGGCACCGGCCATCATGATCGCTTTAATAACTTCCGAACGCTCGCCGTTATAGATCGTGTCTCCATTGCTGATCACGGCAGCCGGTCCCTCCGCGATGATTTGCGCTTGTTCGATAAGCATCGCAGCAGCCCCGGAAACCACGGCAGTCGCACTGCTTGTCGTACCAAAAGGAACCACCAGATCGTGTCCCGACCTATCCGATGCATAAACCGAATCCAGCGCCATAGTGCCTTTTTCATGCTGGCCGTCGGTACGACCGACCGCAATCACATTAAAGGCATTACTGATCAGAGGTTTTTGAACCAATCCGTTATTTACACCGACAACTTGAATAAATTCATCTTCGTCAACCAGCCAATCGATGCGGTGCAAAATATCCAAAACATCATGCGCATTAGCCAACTCTCCGACCCAGCTATGATTAGCGATACGGCTACCGCTAACGGATGGAACAAGAGTTGAGCCTGCACTCAAAAATCCACTCTGCATCCAGTTGCTTGCCGAATAGATATCGACCTCAATGATACCCGGAGCCATAGAACTGGTATTTCCATAGAACAACTGCGCAACGCCTGTCGCATGCGAGGATATACCATTCGAGGAAGGAAACGATTGATCTATAATTGTTTTCCCTGTGAACTGAGTACTAACCGTATTCGGCATCCAGGAGCCGGTATTGAAATCGCCTGCACCTATGGCGGCCTCAACTTGTGTAACTTTAGTGCCGGTACCATCGGGTGTGTTTATTCCCAATTCCGATTGCAATTGGTTATAACCAATATCGTCTCGATAATCAGCATGAGCTGGGGCCGTTAATAAGAAAAAAGGAATAACCCAAAATGTCAGCTTTATCATGTTGCTACCGATCATTAAAAAGAGGAATGTTCATTGCTGCAATTTCCAGTTCGAGCAGTTTCGACGATCCTAGGGTGTGCTGTCGAGGAACGCTATAAAACTCATAGCACCAGGAAGTTATTTTTCACGAAATCCAAAGCGCCCATATCAAGACCTTACTTCGCTTGCATACGGTAGAGAGATAGACCAATATTAGCCTGTTGAACAAAATGTTTGAACGCCTTGAGATCATCCTCGGTCAATTCGAGATTGCTGTAGGCTCGATCGCAATAAATCAGGCCGATAGGTTTGTCGCTTGAACAAACAGCCATCAATAAACAAGATTGTATACCGATCGTCTTAACATCGCTTTCGCTATACAAAGATTTGTTTTCTTTCGGGTTTATCCAATAACCCTCGTGATTGGCAATCGCTTGAAAAAACAAATTAGGCGGAGACTTACTAAGCTCAAAGCGAATCTTTTGTAAATAACTATCCTTACGCCAACCCAAAGCCACTTTCTCCAACAATGCATTTTTATCTTTTGTTAAAAGAGCGAAAATGGTCCGATCCATGCCGATTCCACGTTGAATACCCTCCAATACGGTTTCAAGCAACAGATTGATATCGATTCTTCCGCTTAATATTGCGGTAATATCTTGCAAAATTTGAAATTGCAAGACTTTTCGATCCACATTTTGCGCCGATGCATTCGATTCGGAATTTTGCCGAACATTATGCTGAATTAAATTCGAAGCCTCCGTTGCGCCGAAATGGCAAGCAATGTTTGCCGCAATGTCGGTATTTTTACGGAGACCCGCCTCAATCGCTTCTTTCGATTGGCCAGTCATGGTCTCGATTTTTTCGACACAGGCGTAATAACTTTGGGTTCCGACTCCTTCTCGTAACGCTTCGACGACTTCGCAGCCGACGCGAACGAATTTAACCCGCGGATCAACGTCTCTGGTACTTTTTTTAATAGCCGCTTCGATCAAACCTTTTAAATTCCAAGTTTTGCACAATGAAATATCCAAATCAGCCAGTTTGAAACCCAGCACTTGCTTTTCGGCCGCTTCGTTGCTTAGGCCATTTTTCAGCAATGCCTGAATTCTAACGCCCTGTGCTCCGCAAAAACACCAAAAGGCGATGCTTCCGATATTTTTGAGCAACGCTGCGATAAAAACCTCTTCGGGCGAAGGATCTTTCGCTGCGATCGCCAAAGCCTTGGCCTGAACTGCCGCATGAATAGCTTTGGCGATTTCTTCATTGGCGCGTTGCCTGTTATTCGGCAACAAAATCGCTTCAAAAAGCGAGCAAGCCAGTGTCAGCTCTCGAATGACCTCGATACCGAGAATCACAATAGCCCGAGATACGGTCACCATCTGTTTTCGCGAAGGGTTGTAATAAATACTATTACTTAGCTTTAATAGCTTTGCGGTTAGATTAGGATCTTGAAGTATCACAGGAGCCAGTTCCATCGCGCCTTTCTTTTCGTCCTCTAAAATATAGTTGATACTCTGCACGGTATCGGAAAATACCGGCATTTCCCGATCGCGCAATACTGATGTCCAATCCTCAAGCGACCGAGGCTCACCTTTAATTTCAGCGCCCTGTATTTTCATGCTTAGCTATGTTGTAATTATTCTTTAACTATTAAAGCGCACAATCAGAATATGGCGCGGCTGCTCGACAGACAGTCATTTTCTCCAAGCACATCCCGCACTCTTTTTTAGCTTCAAATTGGGAATTGCTAACCGAACCGGCTACTAAACTCATAGATCAAGGAAATTTTTTATCACGAAATGCTTAGCTCAATCACCGCTGAAGCTTAGTGCTCACCCCCCTGTATTTAAAACAAATTAGAACTTTGGCTATTTTCCTTGAAACAGGGGATATTATTTAAATAACCTCCCCTACCCTCTCTTTTTGGAAGAAAGCATTGAATACTTGCCCGCTGACAACCTATTCATTAGCAAATATTTTTCCCTTTCCTACGCCGTTGTTTAACATGAAAAAACAAATAGCTCCCGATAATTGCCGCTAAAACGAATACTACGATATTCGCTTGCATGACATATGACACGACTACTTTCCCGTAATGATAGTACAGCGAGAAGAATACAACCGTCGAAATCGTGCAAGCTAATAAGTCCGCCAATGCAAACTTGATAAAACTCATCTTACCTAGCCCCGCGCACAAAAACAGCCCGTTTCTAACCCCAAAAGGAATAAAGCGCCCTAATATCAGCGTTGCAATACCGTGACTTTCGTAATAGGCATGAATCTTTTCGACCCTTTTTGGAGGCACCATTTTAGCAAAAAAACTAATATGTACGATTTTAGGCCCGACAATTCGCCCCAAACTATAGCAGATCAAATCCGAACCGTAAGCACCTAGATAGACTGCGGCAAATAAATAAGGCAATTGATCCGGATACTGCCTTGCCAATACCCCCGAAATAAACAGCATTGCATCCTCGGATACCGGAATATTGAGACCCGCCAACAACAGCGATCCGAAAATAATAAAATGAGCGTGTTCAATATGAGCTTGAATGAGAGCTATCAGCGTTTCCATGGATTAATCAAGTATAAATATGTTTAAAATTTCTTTGCCTCATCATGGCAGAGCCATGCAGAGTGTTTTAAAATCGGTTTGTCGATCACTCACTTCTGAAACAAGCATGACACCACCCAAACTCAACAGCATACTGGAATATCACCAACGAACCAAACACCATTTGGACCGTTATGCCAAAGGCCCAAACGGACTCGACTGGGCCGATCAACCGGACCCGTTCAGACGTTTCGAAGGCAGCGAACGATTTCAACTGCCTTTACCCAAAAACACCCCCTCACCAACCTATAACGAGCTTCTAAATCCCGATCTAATCTCATCACAGCCATTCAACCGGAATAATTTGGGTCTTATGATGGCATTGAGCTTCGGACTTTCCGCATGGAAACAATACGGCGAGGATCGGTGGGCTCTGCGCTGCAACCCGTCCAGCGGTAATCTCCATCCGACCGAAGCCTATCTAATCAATACAGTGGACACAGACCTTCCGCCCGGTGTTTATCATTATTTGAGTCACGACCATGTCTTGGAAATGCGCGGTAATTGGCGTCAGACGCCGGCATTTAGCGGGATATTGATCGGTTTGAGCTCTATCCATTGGCGGGAAGCCTGGAAATACGGCGAACGCGCATTTCGCTATTGCCAACATGACATCGGCCATGCACTAGGCGCGTTGCGCTATGCAGCCGCCACTCTGGGTTGGTCGGTCGAACTACTGGCCGAATGCGGCGACGAAGCGATTGCGCGACTATTAGGTCTGGACCGCCACTACGAGTTCATTGCAGAGGAAAACGAAGCCCCCGACTTATTATGCCGAATTCACGCCGGCTCTCAGATATCTCCGGACGAATCGGTTAATCGCTACCTAGCTGAACTTAGCATCGACAATTGGTTTGGCAAGGCCAATCGCTTGAGCCGTTACCACCATTTTCATTGGCCGTTAATCGATTCAGCAGCGCAAACTGCTACCAAACCCGTCACAGAAGAAAACCACCAGCATCCGGCGATGGCCGTATCGCCCCAATTAACAAACGCTTCCACAAGCGCGTTCGAAATCATTCGGCAGCGGCGTAGCGCTCAACATTTCGACGGTCAAACTCCGATCGAGCTAAATCATTTTTATCGCATTCTGCAAGCCACGACGCCTGAAAACTTAATCCCCTTCGACCTTTGGCGTTGGCCTGCGAAAATTCATTTATTTTTATTCGTGCATCGCGTCGAAGGGTTGCAACCGGGTCTCTACGCCCTCCCGCGGAACCAGGCCAGTCTTCAGATGCTGAAGGAAAGCACTCGATCCGAATTCATTTGGCAAAAGGTCGAAGGTACGCCTGAAACGTTAGAACTGTATAACTTACTTAACGCCGATTGCCGACGCGCAGCCAAAACGATATCTTGCCATCAAGATATCGCCGCCGATAGCGCCTTCAGTTTAGCGATGGTCGCAGAGTTCGGCGATGAATTGGCAAAAGAACCGTGGCAATATCGCCGTCGATTTTGGGAAAGCGGCTTAGTCGGCCAAGCATTATATCTTGAAGCCGAAGCCACAGGAATGCGTGGAACCGGTATCGGCTGTTTTTTTGATGACGCGGTACACGAGGTTCTGGGAATAAACGACACCGGCCTACAAAGCATTTATCATTTTACGATCGGCAAGCCATTAGAAGACAGCAGGCTTCAAACGCTGGCGCCGTATTTTCATCTACACAATGAATCAAGTTAAGCTTTTTGAAGAGCAAAGCTCAAGCAGTAACCTTTCAAGCATTTGCGGATAAACCGACAATGAAACGTAGCCATTTAAATTTCATCATCGATATAGCAGCCTTCGCGGGTTTTGTTTTTCTCACCACGACCGGGGTGCTGATACGCTATCTGTTACCGCCCGGTAGCGGGCGTTTCGCGACAATTTGGGGGATTGACCGTCATCAATGGGGAACCGTTCATTTCTGGGTATCGGTACTTTTTTTCGCGATATTGGCGTTACACTTATTGCTGCATTGGCGTTGGGTTGTCGGCTTCATTTCGGGACGTGTTACGGAAGGGTCGGGACTGCGCTTAGGACTGGGCCTAGTCGGCGTACTGACTTTGATCGCTTTCGCCGCTGCGCCGCTAGTCGCACCGATTGAAATATCGGGAGCATCCGGCAAACAAATACGTGCATGGAATAACGGACCTCTAACAATACGAGGCAGCATGACGTTAACAGAGACAGCGGAGACAGCTGGCGTACCGATCGAATATATACTTGAAAGCCTTAATTTACCCGAAACAACGAACAAAACGTCAAAACTAGGTCCATTAAGCAGACAATACAACTTCACGATCAGCGATGTTAGAAAAGCCGTAATCGACTATAGAGAATAAAAAAGGCTTTATATCGGAATAGTCGCCCCCAAAAACATTTTTTCTATTCATGAGCAAATATCTGTCGTTTAATCGAAATCGCACCGCGTATTTCGCCGACACTATAATTTATTGCGTCGTCATTCGGATATTCATGCGCTAATATCGTTTTAACCCCATCAGGTATATCTTCCGCTTTACCATGACATTGCAAACACATCGGCTGAGTCGGTATGGCTTTCAGGTAACGAAACCAAAGCCCATCCACTTCATCTACGATTGCGGACATTTCGAGCTCGTCGGTAGGTTCTCCAGACAAGTGATGCCTATCAAAACCTTCCAACTCCCGCCGCTCCCAGGTATCAGGAACTCCCATCGATTTATTGCGCGATTTAAGCGATACCCGTTTCACAATCCACCCGTCTTTCGAATAATCGGCTGCCATTGCCGGCGCAATTTGTTTACAAACAATGATCGCGTTTTCCGTGTCGGCTGTTTCCAGTAAAGATTTCAGCTTTCTACCCAGCGACTGCATGAATTCATGGGCTGTTGCACGACTTTGTTCCAAATAATGAATTTGCTCTTTTGGGCTGTCGGCAAAGACACATGTCGAAGAAGCCGAAGCGATTAAAATCAAAAGACTTTTAGTCATGAATTTTGGCATTTTATGCTCCTGATATGGAAAAGTTGAATAAGGCTGACATGACTTTAAGCCCCTCACTTCGCCCTTTGACAAGAGGGGGCCATTACGAAAAGAATAAAAATATCGTAATAACCTGAACTATCAAGACAACAAAAATTCGAGATAAGCCATCTAATCCGTATCATCTTCATATCCCAATAATAAGCCTAAAACAACGCAGAGAATAAATAATATTTATAAATCATATATTTAAAATTATGAAACTTATTTAATAAGCTATGTGAGCTGAATTGATCAGCGCTATCCAACGAGCCGGTTATGGAAAGTTCCAGTCGAAATATTATAATAGATTTACACAATCCCTTTATAATGTCTAACGCGCATTCCTTTCCCGCTACTTTACTCCCTTTATACTCAAAAAATGGCTAACTTTGTGAAGTTATGGGGTGTGGCTGCCGACATCCCTGGCGTTCGAGCGCTGCCGTCAAGCCTCCATGGATGGGTTTACCGCCCAGCACCTAAATTATCCCAGCTAGTTAATCATAGCCAATGGGCTATGGAATTTAGGTGCCGGGTGAACGGCGGTCCTCGATAGACATATCCCATACCTTTTATTCCTAGACGGTCTTGCGATCAAAAGGGAGTAGCGACAACCTAATTCAGTTTGTTTCCGCTGCGGGCAAACGCGTTCGCAAATAAAAAGAGACATAAATATGCCGACCGCCATCCTGAACGACTACTTGCGCCGTGCGATTGAGCGTAAAGATTACCAAGCCGTTCGTCAATTTCTAGAAGAGTTTCAAGCTGTCGACCTGGCCGAACTGCTGCAAACCGTTCCGGTCGATGCTGCACGTGAACTTTTGATGTACTTACCGGTTGTGCAACGTGCGTCGGTTTTCGGGCATTTACCGGTCGACTGGCAATCACAATTAACCACCGCAATGACCGATAAGGAAGTATCGCAGTTGCTACGTCATCTCGACGCCGACGAAGGTGCCGATTTGCTCCATGTTTTGCCTGAACACCGTCACGATCGCGTGCTGCGTAAGATCGCTCATGCCGAACGCGAAGCACTCAGACGCCTAGCGAGTTACGAAGAAGGTACAGCCGGCGCGATCATGACCAGCGATTATATGACCGTACCTGCCAAAATCACAGTCGGCGAAGCACTCGACGTTATTCGCAAAAGCGCTCCTAGCGCCGAATTGATATACCAAATATATACCGTCGACGCTCAATATCGTTTAATCGGCACGTTATCGTTACGCGAACTGATCATGAACAAACCGGAAGCGCAAATTAAGGATGTCATAACTACCGACATGGTCAAAACAAAGCTATCCGCCAAGCAAGAAGATGCCGCTAAATTAATCAGTCGTTACGATTTACTAAGCTTGCCGGTCGTCGACGATGACGAGCGTTTGGTCGGCATCATTACCTATGACGATGCAATGGACGTTGCCGAGGCAGAGGCAACCGAAGACATGCACAGAGGCGCAACGATCGGCCCTTTGGCCGGCAACTTTCGCGATGCGAGGTTATTTACGCTTTACCGCAAGCGCATTCTCTGGTTACTGCTCTTGGTCTTCGGTAATTTAATTTCCGGTGCTGGAATCGCTTATTACGAAGATACGATTGCCGCTTATGTCGTACTGGTGTTCTTTTTACCGCTACTCATCGGCAGCGGCGGCAACGCCGGATCGCAAGCCGCGACATTGGTCGTGCGCGGCATTGCCACCGGCGATGTCGCAATCAGCGACTGGGGAAAATTGCTACTGAAAGAAATCGCCGTCGCAAGCGGATTGGGCCTAACCATGGCCGCTACCGTTTCATTGATCGGCGTTTATCGGGGCGGCTTCGACATTGCCTGGGTGGTCGCACTGAGCATGATCTGTATCGTAATGATCGGAAGCCTGGTGGGGCTCTGTCTGCCTTTTATCTTGAACCGATTGGGCTGGGATCCTGCCACCGCTAGCGCGCCCTTAGTCACGACGATCGCCGACGCCTCCGGCGTGCTGATTTATTTTTGGATAGCAAATTGGATACTGCATTTGCCGGCGGCTTAATCCATACTTATCAAGCTAAAATAGGCCAATCCACTTCTGCCCTTTTCCAAGCTGCTATTAAAGCATGTAGCCCGTATGCAGCACAGCGGAATACGGGAATGGCGCTGCTCCGAGCTTCCCGGATTGCGCTACGCTCCATCCGGGCTACGCTGTTAGGACTCGGCGGAAAAGGTCGGCAGTGACGGGGCGAGATAAAGGATTTCTGGTATAAAGCACGGACGTATTTAACCAGCCCCTAACGGGCACCCCGGTGCCAAATTTCGATCTACGACGGATTATATATTTCAGATGCAATCTTTAAACACTCTAGAACAAGCTCTTTTGGTTAATGTCATTATTGAGACACCTCGCGGCAGCTTTTTAAAGCGGGGTTCCACTGGAAAGCTGGACTTTATCTCTCCGTTGCCCTGTCCATTCAACTACGGCTCAATTCCGGCTTATATCGGTACGGACGGCGATTTTTTGGATGCGGTCGTGCTGGGGCCGCGTCTTCCTTTAGGAGCATCGATTTCAGTTTATGCATGGGGAACCGTTGGAATGATCGATGGAGGCATTTATGAAGATAAACTGATATGCGCTCAGAAACCCATCTCTGCGAGACAACAGCGGCTTATTCTTCTGTTTTTCATGGTTTATGCCAAGGCCAAATATCTCCTGAATTTAATTAAGGGGCGCAAGGGGCACAACAGCTGTGAGGGCTGGCACGATGCTGCAAGCGCACTAGCCAGAGCAATACCCTGTATTCATCAGGGCAAGAATGCAGTTTAAACATTGGACTGGCTGGTTGTGCTATACCCGTAGATCAAAATTCGGCACCGGGGTGACCGTCAAAGGACGCCGTGAACCCAGCACCTAAATTATCTAAGATAATTAATCCTAGCCAATGGGCTGTGGAATTTAGGTGCTGGGTGAATACGTCCATGTAGGTCCCTCACCTAGCGTTAGGTGAGGGACCGATCACCCTTGAATTTCTTTAAGCACTGCCGAAATTTGAAGTGCGAAAGGTATAACTCTTGAAGGAACTCTGGCTTTCATCGCTAGTCGTAAGTTACGGAGATAGTAAAACGTCGGTGAGTTTGTTGTGTCATCACGCAGATTCACCGACATTTTTTATGCTCCAGGTTTTCGCTATTATTCCTTTCAATCACCTTTTCGGCATTCCCTCGGCTCCGACTCATGTTTAGAATTTACAAACGAACCATTCGTATTGGCACGACAAACGACCCCCAACGGCGACTTGAATATCACGTCGAAGAAAATTCCAATTCTAGCCTTGCCAAAATCCTGGCTATTCCGGCCATGATCGCAGCTGTCGTCGGCGCTCTGGTCTTGTCCGTGTTTTTTGCCGTATTGTTGATCCCGTTGAGTATTATGGGCTTCAAAGCGTGGCGACTGATCAAAAACGCTCAGCAAAAATCGGTTCGGCAATCCGAGCCCGATAGCATTACCGCTGAATACACCGTTGTTTCTGATGACGATAAGTCGTAAGTTAAATGAACACTAATCGTAAATATTCAGCCCCCGGTAATTATCGTTCTCACGATTTGCGTCACTGCCATTAATTTAAGCTATGTATGCGGTAATAGTTGAAAACTACCCACCACTACCGGAAGCGCTTATAAATCCAAAGTGAATTGTAGGTACGCTGCGCTTACCTAATGCCGGTGTCAATCAGCGTTCAAAAATTTCCACCTGTCAGCGTCGAAAATTTTCCACAGGGTTTAGTGGGTTAATGGGTTTTAATACCGGTTTTTCGATGCTTGAATCGATAAGATTCATTGCCGGTTTCCAGGATGTCGCAATGATTCGTAATGCGGTCTAAGAGCGCTGTTGTCATTTTGGCATCACCAAACACCTGAACCCATTCACTGAACTTGAGATTGGTTGTGATGATCAAGGATGTGCATTTATAGAGCTGGCTGATCAGATGAAACAGGAGTGCGCCACCGAATTCCGGAAACGGTAGGTATCCGAGTTCTTCGAGAATGACGGCATCGACTTGAATCAGCTTGCGAGCTAAGGTTCCGGTTCGCTCTAACTGTTTTTCGTGCTGCAAACAGTTGACTAGATCCACCGCATTAAAGAAACGGACACGATTGCCTCGGTGGATCGCGGCTATTCCCAAGGCCGTGGCGAGATGCGTTTTTCCGGTTCCGGTGCCGCCGACCAGTATTAGATTATGGGCTAATTCCATTAGTCGCCCAATTTAGGTGACGGCTGAATTTCTCGCTGATAAACCGGCTCGCTTGTTGTGGTGAGATGTTTTCTAACGGTAGGACAGGAAATCTTCAATGACCTTGCGATCGAACTGATGGATTCCCCACTGACAAAAGACGCCTTTGGATTTCGGCAATGATATCCATGTATAACACTCCAGGATTCTCCGGCTAAAAACCGGTTATTGAAACAACTGGGGCGGCAACTTTTCAACGCTGTTTTCCCCAGAACCCTGGTAAGTTTTGCACGCTGATTAACACCAGAACACCTAGCAGCTAACATTTCTGACACACCGGGACACATTTTGGCCACATAAAAACGCAAGGCATAAAAAAACCAGTCGCCCGGAAGAAGCTAACTGGTTATTTTATAAAGTGTTTGGTGGTGGGTCGTGTGCGATTCGAACGCACGACCATCGCATTAAAAGGTTTATCCTTCCTTTTTAACATCAATTAATTCAATGCCTTACATCCTGCTAATCCTTTAAAATGAGCCTAAGAAAGCCTGAAAAATCGTTACAGATAGCTCATTGCCGGACATTTTTGGGCACATAAAATTTTAGGCCCGGATCCTAGTGCCCCATAATTTCTGCAAGATTTCCATCTCTGAATTTTAGAGACGTTCCAATCAGAAAAATTAATCTCGTAAAATGATGAAACGGGACGCAATTATTGAGGATGATGAATAAAATATCTTTTTATACATCATAAAATAAACTAATATGAGCTATATAAGTTACGGTTATAGCTCATGGTATGGAATTGGCAACAACCCGATTGGCCTCATTTTAGATACGAAGAATTACCCCTCGTTGGCTATGACAACAGGCTACTGCTTGGTGCAGGCCTTTTGTTTGGGGCTTTTAAGCATCTTGACGATGAAGAAAAAAGCCAGTTAACCATCGAGCTTATTAGTAATGAAGCTTTTAAGACCTCAGAGATTGAGGGCGAATATCTGGATCGCGATAGCCTGCAGTCATCCATCCGCCGCCAATTCGGATTAGTCTCCGATAACCGTAAGATTCCACCTGCCGAACACGGAATAGCGCAGGTCATGGTTGACTTATACCAAGGGTTTCAATCGCCCCTATCTCACGCCACCTTATTTAATTGGCACACCATGCTGACCAACGGTAGACGTGACCTCAATGACATCGGGCGATACCGAACCCATCAAGAGCCTATGCAAATAGTATCCGGGCCCATCTATTCCCCCAAAATCCATTATGAAGCGCCGCCATCCGCACAAGTCATGACGGAAATGGATAGGTATATTGACTGGTTTAATACGACAGCCCCAGACGGACATTCACCATTACCCGCCTTAGTGCGAGCGGGTATCGCCCACCTATATTTTGAAAGCATCCATCCTTTTGAAGATGGCAATGGCCGGATCGGCCGGGCAATTGCCGAGAAAGCCTTGGCGCAGTGTGTGGGACAACCTACGCTGATTGCTATCGCCCACACCATTGAACGGAACAAGAAGGCGTATTACACCGCACTTGAATTAGCCAACAAAGACAATGAAATTACAGCCTGGTTAATCTATTTTGCGGATACCGTATTAAGCGCCCAACGCTATACCCAAGTAAGACTTGAATTTCTGATCAATAAAGCCAAATTTTATGACAGATTACGAGGGCAACTCAATGTCCGCCAGGAGAAGGTATTGTCCAGACTATTCCGCGAAGGCCCGGAGGGGTTCAAAGGCGGTTTGAGTGCAGAAAAATATTTGGGCATAACCGGCACAACCCGTCCGACAGCGACTCGGGACTTACAAGATTTGGTGATGAAAGGGGCGTTAACAAGGACAGGGGAACGTAAGCATACCCGGTATTATCTTAATCTTTAAAGCAAATACAGCCATGGCGCCATAGCTGTCCAAAAGAACAATGCGGACAAACTCGGGAGGGGCGATAGATAAGCGGATGATTCGTTAATGAATCGAGATGTTGTTTAAGAGAGATAATTGATGCGACAATTCGGTACATAGACTGGCATCTTTCTGCACACACCTACCAATGCAGATGTCACTCACCACAAATTCGGTTCAAATGCGGATTAGCCGTTGGCGGCTCTTTTCCCCCGAATACCAGCGACAATTCATGAAAAAGTATCACATTGATCGTGGCCGATTTGTTGCCGCCTTCGACTTGGTATTTGATCACGTTCAAGCCTTGGCTGTCCCGTGCATGCCAATTTTTCTTCAATACTTTTTTCTGGATGGACGCCCAGTCTGTGCGGCGGTTAGTTTGTGCCGACGCATAATCTTGGAAAATACCGGGCGTCATCAGCGCGACGCCTTCATCGACTATGTGCACGCGAGCTTTGGGCCGATTGGTTTTTATTTCGCCGCTTTGTATGCCGTTGCGTAGCCAGGCAAAAAACGCATCGGTCGAATAGTCCCTTTCGTCATTGACCGGTATAGCCGATTCCGATTGTGCATTGGGATGGCTTTTCTGTTCTGTTCTGTTGTGATGGTATCCGGATCGGGATTTGCCGGTTGACTTTCATCGAGAGCCCTATCGTCCGAGGGTAAGAAATTCTGCAAGTCAAAATCTTGCCTAAGTCGTTGTCGATTTGAAGCCGATGACTCGTCTTCCGGTTCCATGGTCAAACTCGGCTCGTTTTCCTGATTGTGCTGCGATTCTTCAGGAGCAGTTTGATCCGAACCGCTTTTCATTGGCGTTATTACAGGACTTGGCCGACTTTTTTCGTTGCCCGCCGAAGCGCCTAACTTCGTTGATACCTCCATTTCGGCCGGGATGATGCGTCCCTCGAATGCCTTCGGTCGACTGTCGGAGTTTGGCCAGATTTTCGCGATTGCAATGCGGATCATCGTCAATTCGTTGCTCCACCCTTCCCCCTCGACAATGCAGGGCCAGATGGCTTTGTCGCCATACGGGATTAAAACGCCATGCTCTTGAAGAATGTCGAACAGTCGGCCGTTTTTCGTGGGTACGCCGGTATGGCCTTCTTGGATTAATTGATCTCTGATCGCATCCACTGTACGCTTGCTCACCAACCAACAGTCATCTCCGCTGATCCAGCCGGCGGCTCCGTTTCTGTTTAACGGCAATTCTCCTTCGTTCAATAAATAGCGTAAAGCCGTCAGCATTTTTTCATGCAACGGTTTAGTCTTGACCACCGGCATCCGGCTGGAGTCTGCACCTAAATTGGCGGACACCGATTTGCCATCGGCGATCCCGATAATTTCCCCGATGGATGACGCATTGTCGATGTCGCCCGATAAGCACGCTAACCATTGAGAAAATATGTATCGATCACCTGAGATCCAATTTAATGGGTAGGCAGGAATAATCCGATGGATTAATAACAATGACGCTTTTTCGTGTAACCGGTATTGCCGGCCCTGCTGGAATTCAGTGCGGTACCATGCGCCCTGCTCTTCCAAAAACGACTCCCAAGGCGACCACGACTTTGATTGATGGTTAAGATCGTAAACGGTCACGGTTTGGTCGACGGCGACCTTGGCCACGTCATGACAGAGCGCGGCCAGGAAAACGGCGTAGGTCCATAAGTCTTGTTTGGCCGCGATTTCTTCGGCACCGCCGGTTTCCGATAAAAGATACGAACGTCGAATCTTCAACGCATTGACACAGACTTCCAGGGTATGCGTCAGCATACCTCCAGGGCCGGCATGATGATGCACTTCCGAGGCCGGCAACAGTTGTACGAATCGCGCGAAATTGCGCAGCGCATGGAGATAATAGCGGTTGAAATTGCGTTCCGACAATCCGGCCAATTCATTGATTTGTAAAATCAGTCTCTTGTGGCGAGCCAACAGATCGTCTACTTTCCGAACGGTCAGAATACCGGGAATCTTGGGCGGAGCCGGCGTGGCTGCTTCGGATTTTTTCCGGTCTTTTTTTAGCCAGTTAAAATGCAACATGGGCTTATTCATCTCATAGAACTTTCTTGCCGTAGTCTTGCAGTAACCCACCCGGAGCGACATAGCGATGCGGCGCCGATGGCCTGCGACTCCGTATCAAACCCATTTTTGGGCACGGTTCCGAATGAACTTGCCCCGCCCCACTCCCGCATACCAACGACCAATCGCCGAATAACGCTGGGGCAACAAACCTCTGATTAAAAGCGATGCAGGTTTTGGAGTCGTCGTGTCGCTCAAGATAAATGTATTCTCTATTTTATAAGACTTTGTGGTGGATACAATTTCCGGTTCGACTGCGAGGTGCGTTATGTGTAGATGCCTGAAAATATCAACCGCAAGACCTGCAATAGTCATATCTAAAGCGCAGATTCTTCGGCATCATGTCGTCGTCGCTTTTGGAGGGCAGCGGCATGCGGATTTTCCACAGATTGCCGCCTTCGAGCAGCGCGAATGCCTGACCTTTCGGCAACGCCATTACGTTGGCCGGCGTGATCAACGGGACTTCGGTCACCGCTATCCGGTCTTGGTTGGTCGAGGTGAAATCGACCTTGGAAGTCGGGTCGGCGGTGTCGTTGACGCCGGAGACTTCGGTTACGGTGGTCACGTTACAGCTATCGACTTGGCTGGTCAGCATTTCCGCCGTGGCCAATTCCTTGACCCTCAGCATGATCAGCGTATTGAAGTTGCCGGCCACCTGCCCGGCTTTGGCCTTGCTGCCGATTCGCGCTTCGACATCGGACCAGGTTTGCGTGTAGGCCGTCACTTGAAAACCCGACCCGCCGGCTTTGTTCAGCAGCGGAATGAACTCGTCGCCGATCAGTTCGTTGAACTCGTCGGCATGTCCGGCGCTTGTTCCGTTTCCGGCATGCCGCGATCGGTGCCGTG
>NZ_JBNGHF010000076.1:0-16398 GCF_050611805.1 Methylotuvimicrobium sp. | reverse complement strand
CTGGAAGATACTAAATACGCTTCGAATGTAGCTTAATTAATCACGGGCTCTATATAACGGTGAGCGTTTTGCGTGGGAATGCCGCTTTAGACGCTCCGCGTCGACTGCGGCTTGTAGTTGGATTGAGAAACTGTAGAGAGCGTATTCGTTGCTATTGCTTGTATTATCGACCTATGGGGACGCAGAGCGTCCCGGGATGCATTCCCACGCAAAGCGTCACTGCCATTAAGTTAAGGATTTTTCCGTTCGCCCTGAGCCTGTCGAAGGGTGAATGGAAAAATCCTGGGTCGATAAGTTAAGCCGTCCATGGTTCGACAGGCTCACCACGAACGGCTTAACTTAATGGCAGTGACGCAGAGCGTAGGAACGATGACTATTCTATTGTGGGAGCGATCCCCTGATCCCGATTTCCAGGCCGAAAAAGGGCTAGCAAAGGGTGTAGAGTCAAGCCCCTTTATGATCTTCACTGAAAATCGGCAAGGATTTCAGCAATGCAACTACGCCGAAAATCGCGGTCGCATAGATCAACGTCGATTTGATATAGGCCGGGTAGAAATTCGCCATTTTGCTCAGTTTTTCAGACCAGTCCAACGCATCGTGACGTCCGGACAACAAATAGAAGCTGAATTCGGAAATCAAAAACGCAAGCGTCGTTGCCGCGAGCAGAATTGCGAATTGTTTCAATAGCACCGAAGAGTTCAGCTCTTTGAATTGGCCACACATTTTTCCGCCAAACCAGACTGCGGCATAGGTCGGAATCAAAAAGACATAGGCCGGTGAAACGCAAAAACTGCTGACGCCGAAGAATTGAATCACGACAAAATCGATCAATGCCGCTTCGGCCAATAAAACGGCAAAAAAACGGTTGCCGCCGAACCAAAGCCCGGCCAGAAAAAATACCGCTAAAGAGGCGTCGGGGAGTTGAAATGGCGTGCCGATATGGCTAGAGCGCGTGGCCACCATCAACAACATCAAAGCAATCGCGCCGGGTTGAATCGGTAAGTTTTGGACAGGTAAACGTTGTGCGATATTCATCGTTATTTCTCCAGAAAAATTAAGTTTTAGATATTATAGCGAATCGAAACGAAAAAGTTGCGATCGGCCGTGTTGTAGGTATCGACCAATTGGTATTGTTTATCCAGCAAATTATTCAATTGAGCGCTAATGGTCCAGTTTTTATTGATGTGATAGGCCGAGCGTAAATCGACGGTCGCATAACCGCCGACTTTGGTCGTATTAGCGGCATCGTCGTAGCGATAGCCCTCGGCTAATAGCAAAGCACCGACGTCGACGGGCCCGAACGATCTGGATAGATCGAATGATAACATTCTATCGGTGCGGCGTGGCAGACGATTATTCGTTTCCCGGTCGACCGGACGGAGCAAATTCATGCCTAGTTTGGCGTTCCAACCGAAAACTTGTGTGCTGATTTCGGCTTCGAGACCGTCGATTTGGGCCTTGCCGATATTTTCGGCGGATAAGCTAAAATTCGCCGGATCAAAGACATAGACGATCAAATTATCCAGGTTGGTATGATAAGCGCGAATCTCCCACTGTAGCCAGTCATGGTTGCCCGCGAGTCCGACTTCGACCGATTTCGATTCTTCGGCCATCAAGTTGGGGTTGCCGAAGCCGGGCCAATAGAGTTGGTTGAAGCTTGGAGCCTTGAAACCGTTGCCGAAATTGGCGAATGTACTGATGCCGTAATCCCAATTGGCGCGCCAGCCGATGCTGCCGGTGACGAAGTCGCCGAAGGCTTCGTTTTCATCCCAACGAATAGAACCATTGAGATAATGGTTGTCGAAGAATCGTCCGTGCCATTCGCCGAACACTCCGACATCGTAACGCGATAGCTCGGTGTAATCTGTCGTGCTATTCGCTTCATCCAAACGGTAATCGGCCCCGAGCGTCAGTTGATGATCGTCCGACAATTTAACCGCATTTAACCAACTGGCATTCCAACGCGTGCTGTCGAAACGGCTGAAAAACGAGCCGTCCTGGCTGAAATTGTCGGCATCGTCTCGGCTTTGCCCTAACCGTAAGGTCGAGCGCCAGTTGTCGATGACATCGATAGCGCCACTCAGGCCGATGACCTGATTGACGAATTCCATTTTATTCGGGGTTCCGTCGAAGTCATTACGACCTTCCGAGCGCATGTAGGTGGCTTCCAACTCGGCATTATTATCGAAGTGGTGGCCCAAGCGTGCGTTGAGCCCGGTGTTGTAGAAACCGTCTTTATCGGGCTCATCCACCCCGGCAGTCGGTTGTCGCGCATCGAAGCCTTGCGAATTGAAATGCGACGCGCCGAGGGTGTACCAGCTATTTTGATAACGCCCGCTGATCGTGCCGGAGGCTTTGGCGGTATTAAACGAACCGCCGCCGGCATCGATCGTGATCGTCGGTTTTTCTTCTTGCGCGCCTTTACGGGTAAAAATTTGGATAACGCCGCCCAAGGCTTCGGCCCCCCAAAGGCTGGATTGCGGACCTCGAATGATCTCGACGCGTTCGATCTGATCGATCGGCAACAGTTCGAACGGCGAGGTGCCGGAGGTTACCGAACCGAAGCGGATGCCGTCGACCAAGACCAAGACATGGCCGGAACCTGTGCCGCGTATGAAGACGCTGGAGTTTTTACCGTATCCACCTTGTTGCGTGATATCGAGGCCGGTTGAGCCTCTTAGCAATTCCGGTAAGGTGTTGACCTGAAGGCGTTCGATGTCTTTTCGCGTATAGACGGTGCTGGCGGTTGCCAGATGTTCTTTGGGACTGTCCGACCGAGTTGCCGTGATCAGCATTTCAGGTAAATGTAACGGTGTCTCGCCCGCGGTCGAGTCGGCCAAAGCCGGAATATGGAAGCCGATGAATAGCAATGGGCTTAGAAAGAATGTTCGCATGATGTCCTCTGCGCCGCCCGCGCATGAAAGGTTGTAGAATTACAACGCAAGGGCCTGCGGCGAAAAGGCGGAGCATGGCTCGACCGTTTCGTTAACAGCCCTCCGCTGTATCGAATCGCTATCGGGCCGGTCTCCGGGCTCATAAGTGGCCATTGGCCTGAATCATCGCCTTCCCATGTCATTGCACACAGTGGCAAATTGATGATTCTTTACTTATCTACCGTTGCGGGGGCAGCGCCGGCTTTGGCTTGATGACCTGACCGGCTTCCCGTTTAACCCCGCCCTAGAATCGACCTGTCGATTCTAGGGCGGGGCACCTGAAAGCAAGGAGGGCATTATAGGGATTTGCCGGCTGAATGCAAGTGCAAGAAAAATATAGAGGATTAAATCTATTTATTAGGCAGGACGGAGTTTGCAACTCCGTCCTTAACCGTTTTAACTGTGGTCAAAGCAAACCAAAACGTTCGGGGCGGGTTACATAACCCGCCCCGCGCGCGGCATGCGGAATAAGTTATTCGCGGCCAGACCCTTATTTCATCTGTAATTTCAAGCCGGCGCTGCAAAAAAAGACTCGATCGCAATGCCTGCCCATTAATTGCGCGGCTTTGCCCGATAAATCGATGAATTGCCGGGCCAAGCGGTTGTCGGGGATAACGCCGAGGCCCACCTCGTTATGAATCAAGACCAATTCGACGGGAAGCTGCAACACGGCGTCCAATTCCTGCAGAATGTCGGATTCGGGAATTTGATGATACAAGGCGTTGTTCAGCCACATCGACACGCACTCGACCAATACCGGACGGTCTAAGCCTTGTAGTGCGGCGAGCAGCTTAACCGGTTCTTCGACCGTAATGAACGAATCCTGCCGGCGCTGTTGGTGAACGGCCACCCGGGCCTTCATTTCATCGTCGAAAAATTCGGTCGTCGCCAGGTAATAGGGTTTTTCCCCCCCGTTTCGCTGTAAAACATAGTCTTCCGCCAAGCGCGATTTACCGCTCTTGACGCCGCCGATGAATAAAGTCTTCATGATGGCTCCTGTAAGGCTTCCAGGATCAATGACAAATCCAGATTGGCCTCGACCCGGTCGGCAAAGCCTTGAATTTGGGCGTCGCGGTAGCCGGCGTAGGCATAACCCCGATAATCGGTATGTAGGGCTTTGAAATAAGCGGTTCGAAAATCGTCGTTGTCGAATATGCCATGCACATGCGTGCCGGCGACTGCGCCTTGCCGATAATAAAGCGAATATTGATTCATGCGCCCACAATGAATTTCATAGCCGGTCAACGCCGGATAGTCGAACAGATCATAGCTTCCTCGCCGGACGATCTTGGGGTATTGATAACGCACCTCGTCATCGATATAACCGAATCCGGATTCGCTGCCGGGCCGGTCATGCTCGATAGCCTCCGGGTCATTCAGCATTCGGCACAGCATCTGGTAACCGCCGCAAATACCGAACACCGCTTTGTCGAAACGCTCGATTTCGGCGAACAAGCCTTGTTCTTTCAGCCATCTCAAATCGCGCAACACGGTTTTGCTGCCCGGTAACAGCACCATATCGAAGCCGCTCAAGGGGCGGTAGGCTTGAATCAATTCGACATGCAGCTCTTCGTCGGCCATCAACACGTCCAGATCGTTATAATTGCTCAAACCCGGATAGGCGATCGCGGCAATGCGAATCTTGACGCCGTTCAGGCGTTGTCGGTAATTATTGAGCGATTGCGAATCTTCCATGTCGATATTGAGCGGCTCGAACGGCAATACGCCGAGCACCGGTACGCCGAAGCGCTCTTTAATGATCGTTTCGCCGTCGTCGAAAAAACGCCGATCGCCCCGGAATTTATTGATCACGACGCCGATCAAGTTTTCGCGCATGATCGGATGCATCAATTCCAGCGTGCCGTAAATCGACGCGAAGACGCCGCCCCGTTCGATGTCGGCGACCAGAATGTTTTGGGTGCCGAAGGTATTGGCGACAAAACTGTTCGATAAGTCTTTATGCAATAGATTAAGTTCGACCGGGGAACCCGCGCCTTCGGCGATGACTAAGTCATGAGTCTGCCGGAGCGTTGTAAAGGCTTTTTCGACCTGCAATTTAAGTCCGCCTATCGAATCGTAATAATCCGCGATAGTTTGATTTTGATGGACCAAGCCGTTGACGATCACTTGCACCGAACCGTTGCCGTGCGATTTCAGCAGCACGGGATTGAACAAATGATTCGGTTCGACCCGCGCGGCCTCGGCTTGCAGGCATTGCGCGCGGGAGATTTCGCGGCCGTCCGGGGTCACCGCCGAATTATTCGAGACGTTTTGCGCCTTGAACGGCGCGACGCTTATTCCCCGGTCCGCAAAAATTCGGCACAAGGCCATGGCTATCGTGGTTTTGCCGGCGTCCGAGCTGGTGCCGAAGATCGCTAAAGGTTTCATAGGTTGAGATAGTGAATATAGGTGTATTGATGGCTATATTGAAATTTATGCAAAGAGCCATGATCGACGCGGAATTGAAAGGCGGCGGCGGGCGACAGCTTCAAGATATGGGTCAGTAGGGCGCGAATGACGCCGGCATGGGTCACGACGACGGCTTGCGAAAGCTCGGTCTCGATGAGCTCTTGCCAAAAACTGCCGGCACGGCGGCATAAATTGGTAAAATTTTCGCCGTTCGGCGGCGGGAAGTCGACGAAACTTTGCGTCCAATGGTTTAGGGATTTTGCGTCGATGTCGTTGAAAAACACGCCTTCCCAGTCGCCGAAATCAAGCTCCAAGAGCCGTTCGTCGGTGACGACCTCATCGGACAGGGAGTCGGCCAAGCGTTTGCAGCGGCTGAGCGCGCTGCTATAAAACCGGCAGTCTTCGGACAGTTCAGGCAATTTTTGCCGAAGCGCTTCGGCCTCCTGGGCAAAGCTGTCCGCCAAGGCAATGTCGGATCGCCCGTAACACAAGCCTTGTGCGGCAGAGGTTTGGGTATGGCGAATCAAATAAATGTCCATAGAGCGCCGAGGAAAAGATAAAAAACGGTTTCGGTAATTTGTTGGCTAGCCCCCAAACAGTCGCCGGTATAGCCGCCGATATGACGATGGAAATAGCGGCCGAGCCCCAGCGTGATCAGCATCATCGGTATCAGCGAAATCAAGGCCTGTGGCGGCAGCAAGGCAAAGGGAAACAACGCCGGAATGCCTGCTAAGGCTAAGGTTTTCGCATCGGGCTTGAATACCGCGCCGGACGATTTGCTAGGCTGCGTGCGGGCGTAGTCGTAGCGGAACATCAAATACAACGGAAACCAGCGGCTGATACTGTGCCCCGCCAGCAAAGCAAACGGCGGAAGATGCGCCGGTAAACCGGCCAAAAGCTTGAATTTCAACAGCATTAGCAACAGCAAACCGAGCGCGCCATAGGCGCCGATCTGCGAGTCTTTCATGATGTCCAGAATGCGCTGTTTATCGTAGCCCCCGCCGAAACCGTCGCAGACATCGGCAAAACCGTCTTCGTGAAAAGCCCCGGTAAGCAAGATGCCGGCGATTAAGGCGATAACGACCGCAATGTCTTGCGGCCAGATTTGCAAAGCGACCCAAAAAACCGATGCGGAAAACCCGCCGACCATCCAACCGATCAACGGCAGGTAAGCACAAGCAAAGGGCAAGCGTCGATAATCGAGCTTGGTAGGACAGGGCAGCCGGGTATAAAAGCCGACGGCCAGAAGGAAATCGTGTAATGAAGGCATGGAAAGTTTTGCTTGAATTAGGCGGGATATGTTCTTGGCATGTCTAATTCTACTTTGTCTTGCGACAATTTATAAAATCGATTGCTTGAGAATATGACAAACCGGGCGGCTGATTATGAACACGAGCAACACGATGTAAGCCTTGTTGCGTATGGCAAATGCCGGAAAAAGGAAGGTGGTTGAATTATAGAATATACCTTTCGTGCCTCCTTAGGCAAGGCCGAAATTTCAAGTGCGAAAGGTATAAAAACGGGTGCGGGGTATGCTTGGTGAGGATGTCGGCGGATGGGTAGATTTTTGCTCCTCGGCAATTGCTCCTGCATTGCCCTAATACACGCCATCCTTGGCGCTTAGTTGCCGCCAAGCCCCCATGGATGGGTTTACGGCGTTCCTCGACAGGCATACCCCACACCCTAAAATCGGCGAAACTGCTCAAACTGGGAATTGCTGCAATTTCAACCCGCATCCACACCGGCTTCGGCAAAGCTGGCCATTTCGTTCAGCATCGCAACCGCCGAGACTATTAAGGGATAGGCTAGCGCTGCGCCCGAGCCTTCGCCGAGGCGCAGTTCAAGATCAAGCAAGGCTTTTGCGCCGAAGTGATCGAGCAGTGCGCGATGGCCTTGTTCGTCCGAGACATGGCTGAATACGCAATAATCCAAAACTTCGGGATGGCACTTCGCCGCAACCAACAATGCGCTGCCGGCGATAAAGCCGTCGACGACGATCAACATGCCCAATTCGGCGGCTTTCAAATAGGCCCCTGCCATCATCGCGATTTCAAAGCCGCCGAAGACGCTTAATGCCGCCAATGGATCGCGTTGGCCGGAGTGCCGTGCCAAGGCTTGATTCAATATCGACAATTTATGGCTAAGTTGCGCATCGCTCAGCCCGGTGCCGCGTCCGACGCATTGCGCCAGCGGCAAGGAGGTCAAACAATGCATCAACAACGAGGCGGACGAGGTGTTGCCGATACCCATTTCGCCGAAGCCGATACAATTGCATCCAGCATGGTGGCGTTCCTGCACGATATCGGCGCCGGCCTGGATGGCTTGGGCGCATTCGCTCTCAGTCATTGCCGGCTCATCTAAAAAATTACGCGTGCCTTTGCCGATTTTGGCATCGATTAATTTAGGGTGCGGGCTGAGTTCGGCATTGACGCCGGCATCGACGATCCACAGGTCGAGGCCGTTGTGCTTGGCGAAAACGCTGATGGCGGCCCCGCCCGCCAAAAAATTGGCGACCATTTGTGCGGTGACGCTTTGCGGATAGGCGCTGACGCCGTTTGCTGCGATGCCGTGGTCGCCGGCAAAAATCACGATAGCCGGGTTTGTCAGCGTCGGCGATAACGTGTTTTGGATAGTGCCCACGTGCAACGCCAGTGCTTCCAATTGGCCCAGCGAGCCCAAGGGTTTGGTCTTTTGGTCGATTTTGTCTTGCAGCGCGGCGGTGAGGACGTGCCCTACCGGCTTGATCAAAAAGTGAGTTTGCATGGTCTATTCCAGGCGTTTTCAAATAAACAATCGTTTAGGTCCAAGCGCGATGCCCACTGCTCTTGTTCCAATAGTGGTTCGTTATAAAAGCGCTCGACATGGCCCAGACATAAAATCGCGAACGGTTGGCTGTCGTCGGGCATCGCCAATAATCGTTTCAGCGCTTCCGGCTCGAACATCGATACCCAGCCTAAACCCAGCCCTTCGGCTCGGGCGGCCAGCCACATGTTCTGGATCGCGCAGGATAACGAGGCCAGGTCCATTTCCGGCAGTGTGCGTCGGCCGAAGATATGTTCTTCGCGGCGGTCGCTCAACGAGGCGATGAGGATTTCGGCGCATTCCATGATGCCTTCGACCTTGATGCGCATGAATTCGTCTTCGCGCTCCTGCAAGGCGCGGGCGGTTTGCAGGCGTTCCTGCTCGACCAGGTCGTGTATGGCTTCGCGTAAATCCGGACGGGTGATGCGGATGAAACGCCACGGCTGCATGAAGCCGACGCTTGGGGCATGATGCGCCGCCGCGATGATGCGCGCTAATCTATCGGGTTCGACCGGGTCGGGCAAAAAATGGCGCATATCGCGGCGCTCGTAGATAGCGCGGTAAATGGCGGCGCGTTCGGCATCGGAATAGCGATGATCAGGCATGGGCGGCGTTTCGATGTTGTACGAGCAGGTCTTTAAAAACGAACGGGTCTTTGGGTTGGCTCAGGGCGGCCGGGCGATTGCTGTAGCGGTGTACGAGGCGCGACAGCCAAAAACGCAACGCGGCGGCTCTGAGCATGCGGTTGCAATGCTGATGTTCGATTGCCGATAACGGCCTTAGGGTTTCATAGCCCGAAAGCAGCGCGGTTAATTTTTGCGTATTGAAAATACCGTCGTCTCGGCACCAGTCGTTCGCGCAGACCGCGATATCCCGTAGCCAGTGGTCGCTACAGGCACTGTAGAAATCGAGTATGCCGCTGATTTGTCCGTCGGCGAATAAGGCATTATCCCGGAATAAGTCGCCGTGAATCACGCCGCCGGGCAGCGTTTGTTGTTCGTGTTCGGACTGAAATTGCAGTTCGTCGAGAATCAATTCGAGATCCACGTCGGACAGTTGACTCTCGACTTGCTCGAACAAGGCTTTGATCGACAAAACATCATGATGGCTTGCGATCGGAAAGGTGCAATCCCGCGTGTCGAGATGCAGCCTGGCCAGTTGCGCGCCGATTTGCCGGCATTGATCTAGCGTGGGCGAAACGATGGATCGGCCGGCCAAGCGTTTACAGACCAGTGCCGGCTTGCCGTTGAGGTTGCGCAATAGCCGGTTTTGTCGGTCGGCCTGCGGATTCGGATACAGCGGGTTGTGTGCCCCTAAGCGTTGCAGCAGTTCGATCACCGGGGTTAGTTCCTCGTCATTCTGTGCTTCGAACAAGGTCAGGACATAGTTGCCTTGCGTGGTCGCGACCGCATAATGACTGTTCGCGATGCCATCGGGAATGCCGGCAGAATCGACTACCTGGCCGAGATCGTAAGCGCCGAAAAAGGCGTCCAGTTGTGCGGCTGTGACTGAGGTATAAACGGACATTGCTTGATCAAGACAGCAAGAAACCAACGGCCAATAGGCCGAGGATCGTGAAATCAATGGGTGTTTTCATGGACAATGCTTTCGATAGAGTGGTTTTAGTGACCGGCATGATGGCATCGCCGAGAGCCGGTTTGGTTTTTAGCCGGCCATGGTACATCGCATCGCCGCCCAATGCCACGCCCAAGGCACCCGCCATCGCGGCAATCGGCCGGCCGGCATTGGGGCTTTCCAGTTTATCGGCGTCCCGCCATAAGCATTGCCAGGCCCGTTTTTTATCGGCCGACACTAAAATGATCAACAAGGCCGTCAAACGGGCCGGGATGAAGTTGGCGAGATCGTCAAGTTTGGCGGCGACTCGGCCGAAATGAAGATAGCGGTCGGTTTTATAGGCGATCATCGAATCCAAAGTATTGACGGCTTTGTAAACGGCCAAGCCCGGTAGGCCGAATAAGACCAAATAAAACAGCGGTGCGATGACGCCGTCGCTGAGGTTTTCGGCCCAGGTTTCAATCGCCGCCTTATAGACCTCGCTATCGCTCATTGCTTCGGTATCGCGACTCACCAGGTAACGCAAGGCTAGCCGAGGCTGTTTTGCGGTTAATAGTTCCGATACGCTGACATGGAGCATGTGCATCGCAAGGCCCATCGATGCGATGATGGCCAAAACGGGTAGGGCGAGCCAATACGGTAACGCTTGGCAGGCGTAAACGATCGAGAGGCTTACGATCAGGGTCAAGGTCAATAGACTGGTGACCAATATCGCGCCCGATAGAATACTGTCGCGGTAATAACGCCGTTCATACCCTTCGATAAACCGGCCCATCAGCACGACCGGATGGGTCGTGCTGAATTCGCCGAAACGCAGGTCGATCAAATAGGCCAGCGCCGCCAATTCAAACATGTTGCAAACACTCGGCAAGCCGGGCGATCGATTCGGCATCCTTAACCGCGAAGCGCACATGGCGCTTATCCAGGCCTTCGAAATTGTCGCACACGCGAATCAAGATTCGCGCTTTTTCCAGATGACGCTGCAAAGCTTGGCCGTCGATTTTCGCCAAACGGGCGAGGATAAAATTGGCTTGGCTCGGATGTACCCGGTCGAACAGGTTGGAATCCTCCAGTACTTGCCTCAATGATTCGCGAAGCTGTGTCGTTTGCTTGCGTGTGTTGTCGGCGAAGGCATCGTTATAAAGGGCTTGCTGCATGTAGGCGATATCGAAACTCGACAGTTTCCATGCCGGTTCGAGTTGTTTCAAATTTGTGATTGCCGTTCTCTCGGCGGCGACGAAACCGATACGGACGCCGGCGCTGCCGTAAAACTTGCTCAAGGACTTGATTAGGTAAAGGTTCGGGATTTGGTCTATCCTATAGGCGATACTGGCCGTAGCGGCGGCAGGGCAGAAGTCCAAAAAAGACTCGTCGATCAGGATCGTGCATCGAGCGGCCCGCCATTGGGCCAGTAGCTCTTGCAGGTCGTAAAGCGCGCCGTCGGGCGTGGCCGGATTGACGAAAATGACGGTGCTGTACGGCGGAATTTCCGTTTGTTTAAAATGCTCGAAACGGTCGATGCAACGGATGCGGCAATCTAATTGCCGCGCGATGCGCGCATATTCGACATACATCGGCGTATAAAGAACGATCTCTTCGGGATGGAGCATGCGCAATAACGCAAAAATCGCAGCGCTCGCGCCGTTGAAGGGTTCTAAGTCGGCAGAGGCGGGCAACGGGTAGCGATGGCGAAGCGCCTGCTTCAAGGTGCTGTAATCGGGATCGGCATAAGGCGACGGGTCGAATTGCAAGGCGCGCCATTCGATGGCCTGGACGGGATTGATGTTGGCTGAAAAGTCCAAGACCTGATCCGGTCGACAGCCGATGCGTTCGGCAAAATTGTAAATATTACCGCCGTGTTTCATTCAGAAATGCGTATCGTGCGAAGTCAAAAGCCGGCTATTTTAAACCAAACGGGGCGCCGGGGGGAGAATATCGGCGCCGAGGAGTCAAGCCGGAACGGACTCGCAATAGACTCAAGCGGGCGTTCGTAATCCCTTGAGTTTATTGATACAGCATGAGAGCAATGCCTTTGTCGCACACTCCGGCACAGGGCAAACGCATTAAAATAATTAATATATTAATATGTTATCCTGTCGCTTAGAACGCTTAGTCAATTCGGCTTAACTTATGGTACCCCTCCCTTGGCCCCGTTAGGCCGCGCCGAGCACTGGCAATTTTGCCGAGAATAGCCCGTTAGGGGAGTGGCAGGGATGCCGCTCGTTTTCGGAGGGCTAGGGATAGCCCTTCCGAAAACCCTCGGCAAAATCGTCAGCGCGCAGGATGCAGCGGCCTCCGGGTGTCTTTTCTTTTGGATACTTTTCTTTGGACAAGCAAAGAAAAGTATCGCGGTTGTCGGTCCGCGAACCGACTACACATAAGCGTCGCGATAGCGACACAAAGCCTTATTTAGGTTTCAAGCTAAATCTTATAGTTAACCAAGAAAAAGGAATATTTTAACTATCTGATTTTCTATAGTGTTTTAATGCGTTTGCCCTGCACTCCGGCACCGAAATTTGACTAGTAAACCTAAAAAGAGCAGTTGGTAAGTGTTGTAGACTGGTGAAGCCTCAAACTACCGTTCACCCTTCGACAGGGCTCTCCTGAGCGCAGCCGAAGGGGCTCAGGGCGAACGGTAGTTTGAAGCTTTCAACTGCTCTTTTTAGGGTAAAGGGCTATTGAATAGCCTCAAATAAATATCCTTGCAAATCTGGCATAACATTCCATAATTGCAAGGATGATTAAGCGAAGATTATATAACCAACTCGAACAACTTCTGACAGATTATCCTGCCGTTGCTTTACTCGGCCCCAGGCAAGCGGGTAAAACCACGCTTGCACTGGAAATTGCTGAGCGCTATCCGTCGATTTATCTCGATCTGGAATCATTGTCTGATCAAGCCAAGTTGCAAAATACCGAACTCTATCTTACTGAGCATCAAGATAAATTAGTTATATTGGATGAGGTCCAGCGAGCTCCGAATCTCTTTCAGAGTTTACGCGGTCTAATCGACCGTGGCAGGCGGCAAGGGCGCCGCTTCGGTCGTTTTCTATTATTGGGTTCCGCGTCCATCGAATTATTGCAACAATCCAGCGAAACTCTGGCCGGACGCATCGCTTATTTGGAATTGACGCCTTTCGATGCGCTCGAGCTTGCCGAAGAGCAAACCGATCTGCTATGGCTTCGCGGTGGGTTTCCTGATAGCGTTTTGTCCAACCGAAACGATGCCAGCATCCAGTGACACCAAAACTTTATCCGTACCTACTTAGAACGCGACATACCCAGGCTCGGGCCGCGAATTCCTGCGGAAACTTTGCGCAGATTTTGGACCATGTTGGCGCATAATCAGGGCGAGTTGCTCAATGCGGCTAAATTAGCTTCGTCTCTGGGTGTCGATGGCAAGACGGTAAGCCGGTATCTGGATTTATTGATCGATCTGTTATTGGTTCGCCGGTTGAAACCTTGGCATGGCAATAGCGGAAAGCGCTTGGTCAAATCTCCTAAGACCTATGTTCGCGACAGCGGTCTGGTTCATGCTTTATTGGGTATTATCGACAAAGAGTCGCTGCTGGGTCATCCGGTCTGTGGCCAAAGTTGGGAAGGCTTTGTCATTGAAAACTGCTTGTCGGTAGCCCCTCGGCATAGCGAAGCCCATTTTTATCGCAGCAGCGCGGGAGCCGAGTGCGATTTATTGATCACATTTCCCGATCAAACCGTTTGGGCGATAGAAATCAAACGAAGTGTGGCGCCGCGTCTGCAAAAAGGGTTTTATTTCGCACAAGACGATGTCAAACCACAAGCCGCTTTTGTTGTTTATTCGGGAAAAGAAAGCTATCCGATTTCCGATGGTGTTAGAGCGACCGGACTGATCGAGCTCTTGAAGCGCATCGAAGATTACGGTAAGGAACGAGCATGAAATAACTTAGACAACTGCCGGAAGGGGGTTTGGTGGCTCGATTGACAGGTGTCGACGGCAGGGATAGCCGCCGTCAAGCCTACATGGACGTATTCACGGCGTCCTGTCAAGCGAGTTACCAAACCGCCACAAAGTCTACTACTTTTATAAGTTATTTTGTGCATATTCCTAAGTAATTTGCAAACGGGCGTTAAGGCACGCAAGTAGCCCCGCTGCGGTAGCCCAATCAACTGCGATCCTTCAAGAAGGTGCGCCGGGCGATAAAAATCGCCGACAATGGCATCGCCAATCCCAGGAACATCACGATGAAAAATAAGCTGCCTAATTGGCTGTAATCGGCGGCGGTGACGATCAAACCGGTTGTAGGGTCTTTGATTTCGCGGCTGATCACGAACACTTGATTGAGCGCCTTGGTCAGCAATTGAGACAGCGAAAGCGCCAAATTGACGAATGCGGCCATGACCGCGAAATAGGTCGCCTTGAGTCTAGGCGGTGCGGAGTTGGCGATCCAGGCCAGCATCGGAATCATCGCGATCTGTCCGAGGGGAGATTCCAGCGCGGTATCGATCAAGGCAATGAAGCGCGCATCGACCACGCCGCCGGTATGCGCCTGAGTCCATTCATGAAAGCCGTAAAAAAGCGCGATATTCGGTAAATACAGCGCACTCAACGCTATCGTCAAGACCGCAATCACATGGGTGATCGGGCGTTCGGCCATGAAGCGCCGGAATAGAAACATGCCGAACAGAGTCAGTCCGCTAGTGACTAACGACAGTTGCGCAAGAAACTGTTGATCGAAGGCGAGCACATCGATCATCCACCACGTTTCGCCTGCGCCGGTCGTCGGCACGGCCCGAAAGGCGAATATCACGAAAGCGATGCCGTACAGCTGATTGCGCTGGATGGGTTCCAAGTCCAGCGTCAGGCGCCAAATCAAAAACATGACGATAGCCAGTGAACCGATGAAGACGATCGCATCGCTATTCGGAATATCGCTCAAGCCCATTAAGACCGCGAACAACACGAAACCGAGTCCGCCGCCGAGAATCCACCAGTTGATTTCGGGCAATTCATCTTCGGGTCGGGCCAGTAATCGGTTAATGTCTTCGCGTTCATAACCTTGCCCCGCCAAGCGCCATTCTTGTTGAGATCGCAGATAGGCGGACAGCAATACCCCGGCTATCGAAATCAAGGGTATGACCAAGGCCCAACGGTAAACCGACAAATACACCGCCGCTTTTTCGGTTTCGCTCATCAAGTGTACGTCATCAAATAGAATGACATTGGCGGCCGCGACCAGCATCGTCCCGCCGATAATGGCGACCCGGCCCAAGGTCTGCATCGTCGTATGCGCTAATTTGATGTGTGCTTCGGGTAGCGGGTTGCCTTGTTCGTCGAAACGCGGCACTGCTTCGACCGTCATCGCATCGGCCACGGTATCCTGTACGACATAACCGATCGGCGCCAGCAATACCGATAAGACAAACCAGGTTTCGGCAGGCAGGATCTGCGTCATGTAGTCCCGATCAGCCAAGAGATTGATCATGATCAGTAAGCTAGCAGCGATCAACGCCGCGCCGAGATAGATCAACTTAGTTTTATGCCGCCACAGCAAATCGACCAGATGCCCGACCGGCATTTTTAGCGCCCACGGCAGCATTATCCAGAAGCCCAGCATGGCCAAAAACTCGGCCGACAAGCCGAGATAGTCTTTGACGAAAAAGGTTCCGACGATGCCGGTCAGGCCCGATACGCCGGCTGCCAGATAGACCATTAACGGCGGAACATAACTAAGGCGCATTTGTCGAGCCAGATCGTAAACATTGCGGTCTAGCCAGTTTTGCCATTGGCGGTTCGGTTTTGTATTCATAAGTTCATTGTCGATGAGTGAGGCGTTACGTAATACTTAATCCTAACCCGGACTAGCCCGGAGCCAAAGCGGAAATCGTTTTCGTCATAAAAGTAAAAACGATAGAGACTTAGATCCTTGTGGGAGCGACGCCTTCGTCGTCCCTCACCTAACGCTAGGTGAGGGACGATCTGGGGATCGCTCCCAGCACTAATCATCCTTGTTACTTGTTTCAACTCAAGCGGGATATCTGGTTTCGCAACGCTGGAGCGTTGCGGGCTGCATTCCAACGCAGAGCATTGGAACGATAATGCGGAACGATAAGGTGGAGCGTCGGAAGCGTAGTAAACTCCGCTATTTGAAACCGCTTCGCGCCCACTCCGGTTTTTATGGTTAAATGCCGTTTTACTTTTTTAATTAGGTCATTGTTTATGAAACTCCGAATCTTGACTAAGAAAACATTGTTATTTTCGATCATGATTATCGCTATCGTCGCCGGTTGCGCCTTTCAAAAACCTGATTATTTGACCATGATCAGTGCTGATGAACTCAATCGAATCATGCAAAATGAGTCTATTGTTTTAATCGATGTTCACATCCCCGAACAGCAGCATATCAAGGGGACTAATCTTTTCATTCCTTACAACGTGGTTGAGCAATATCAAGAAAAATTGCCTGCCGATAAAAATACCGCTCTTTATTTGTATTGCGAAGGCGGACCTATGGGCAATGCGGCCGCGCGGTCTCTCTATGAACTAGGCTATCGTAATTTGTACAATCTTGAAGGCGGAGCTAAAGCTTGGCGGCAAGCGGGATTGGCGTTTGAATGAGGAGTGTTGGTTAGCGGTGAGCAGTAAGCAAGGAAAGAGGAAAGAGGAAAGAGGAAAGAGGAAAGAGGAAAGAGGAAAGAGGAA